>CAZZPI010000207.1:0-5112 GCA_964655865.1 uncultured Nitrospiraceae bacterium | reverse complement strand
CGCATGGCCTTATTACGATTCTTGAGCTGCGAGCGTTCGTCCTGGCAGGTGACGACGACTCCGGTGGGAATATGGGTGATTCGGACCGCCGAGTAGGTTGTGTTGACGCTCTGGCCCCCCGCTCCCGAAGAACAGAACGTGTCAATCCGTATGTCTTTGGGATCGATTTGCACATCCACTTCATCCACCTCCGGCATCACCGCCACTGTGACGGTCGATGTGTGGATGCGGCCGCTGGCTTCCGTTACGGGAACCCGCTGGACTCGATGGACCCCTGCTTCATACTTGAGGAGCCCGAACGCTCCCTTCCCCTCGACTAGCGCGATGATTTCCTTGTATCCCCCGATGCCGGTCTCCGAGGCATCCACCAACTCCAACCGCAGGCCCTTCCGCTCCGCGTACTTTGTGTACATCCGGAAAAGGTCACCGGCGAACAGGGCAGCCTCGTCGCCGCCCGCCCCTGCGCGAATTTCCAAGAACAAGTTCTTTTCATCACGAGGATCCTTAGGCATAAGTAAGCTCTGCGCACGGGCTTCGAACTCGTCCTTGCGGCTCTTGAGTTGCTCATTCTCGAGCAGGGCAAGCTCCCGCAATTCCTCGCCCGAAGCCGGATCTTGGAGGATTTGCTCTGCTTCAAGCAGTTGCTTTTGCAGCTCTTGGTAAGCCGTAAACAGGTGGGCCAGCTCCTCGAGCTCCGTTCGCTCTTTATTCAGTTTGTGGAGCACTGCCGGCTGCCCCAGGACGGAGGGGTCCATGAGCTGCGCGGTCAGCTCCTCGTAGCGAATGACCGCGCCTTGCCACCTTTTCATCAGCGGTGATTCCATAAACCCTCAGTCGTCCAAATCAGCCTCAGCTACCATGGCACAAAAAAACAAGAGACCCTACCCCTGGGCGAGGCAGGATCTCTTGTTTATGTGTATCGCGGCTCGCTAACGCTTTTTGGCGTATTTCTTCTTGAACCGTTCTACCCTGCCTTCGGTGTCGACGATCTTTTGCGTCCCTGTAAAGAAGGGATGGCAGTTGGAGCAGATGTCCACGTTCATGTTCCCGACCGTCGTCCGCGTCTTAAACGTATTACCGCAGGCACAGTGGACGGTCGCTGTTCGATACGCAGGATGAATGCCCTTTTTCATCGCGATTCCTCAGCCCCTCCGACGTGTCTTCGCCTCACCCTTTTCACTGATCCTTCGATGAACCGTCACTTTACATCCTCAGCCTGGCTCGCGGCAAGGGCCGGTTACCGGTTCATCGACTGCAGAAACTCCTGATTGGTCTTGGTACCCTGTATCTTGTCCATCAAGAATTCCATGGCCTCCATCGTGCCCAGCGGACTCAAGACCTTGCGGAGGATCCACATCTTATTAAGCCGGTCCTTGTCCACCAACAGCTCTTCCTTGCGAGTCCCTGACTGGCTGATGTCGATCGCAGGGAAGATCCGCTTGTCGGCAAGTCGGCGATCCAGATGCACTTCCATGTTGCCGGTGCCTTTGAACTCTTCGAAGATCACGTCATCCATGCGGCTGCCGGTGTCGACCAGTGCCGTCGCCATGATCGTCAAGCTGCCGCCATTCTCGATGTTCCGGGCGGCTCCGAAGAACCGCTTCGGCCGCTGCAAGGCGTTGGAATCCAAGCCGCCTGACAGCACCTTGCCGCTCGGCGGGGCGATCGTATTGTAGGCTCGCGCCAAACGGGTAATGCTGTCCAGGAGAATCACGACATCCTTTTTGTGCTCGACGAGTCGCTTGGCTTTTTCCAGGACCATTTCCGCCACTTGCGCGTGCCGCTGAGCTGGCTCATCGAAGGTGGAACTTATTACTTCAGCTTTCACCTGCCGCTGCCAATCCGTGACTTCTTCAGGCCGCTCATCGATGAGCAGCACAATCAGCGTAACCTCCTTGTGGTTCTTAAGGATCGCCCGTGCGATGGCTTGCAAAAGCATGGTCTTGCCGGTTCTGGGCGCCGCCACGATCAGACCCCTCTGCCCTTTGCCGATCGGCGTGACTAGCTCCATCACGAGCGTGCAGTATTCTTCCCGATCGAATTCGAGATTGATCCGTTCTTCTGGATAGAGGGGTGTGAGGTTGTCGAAGAGGATCTTGTCCCGCGCAACCTCCGGGTCTTCGTAGTTGACTTTTTCGACTTTCAGGAGGGCGAAGTAGCGTTCGCTTTCTTTCGGGGGACGAATCTGCCCGGATACAATGTCACCCGTACGCAAATTGAAGCGACGAATCTGCGAAGGGGAGATGTAGATATCGTCTGGGCCCGGGAGATAGTTGGAATCGGGAGCTCGGAGGAACCCGAATCCGTCAGGCAGTGTCTCGAGGACGCCCTCGCCGAACACCACCCCATTCTTCTCGGTCTGGGCCTGCAGGATGGCGAAGATCAGCTCTTGCTTCCGCAGGTTGGCGGCGTTCTCAATTTTAAGTTCGCGCGCAACTTCGTTAAGGTCGGCAATCGTTTTCTGCTTCAGCTCCGCGAGATGCATTACGTCCCCCTTTGACACGTTGTTCCCCCTTGCGGATGGTCGCTTGACCACTCCGTGACTAAGACCGGTGCGTACGGCTCACCCTGAATGTAGACCGAAACACAAGTTCGCAGGTTTCAACCTATAGGTTGGAGAGGATCAATCGCGCAGGATTAGCGTCTGGGCTTGGGGTTGTCGCATCCATTATCTGACCGCGTCATCGTCAGACACCCAAAATCCAGCAGACCAACTTCCCATCTACGATTACGATGATTCGATTGTGACCTGATTCGAGAAGATTCCCGGGAGCTAACGTGGAAGAGGTTCTCTTTGTCACCGAATTTGAAACATTGGTTATATGCTACTCCATTCTATTTAAGCTGTCAACAACTGAGTCCCATAAAGACAAAGAGAACCTGGAAGACTCGGACAAAGTGCTCTGATCGACTTTGTCCCGCTGACCAGTTAGGAATCCTGCGCAGCCGCCTCATTGATGCGCGTTGAAGAATCGGGTCAACTATGCTAATGAAACTTCCATACTTCGCGACCAGAGGTATGATGCATCCGCATTCCGAGCATGAACAGAACGATCACGTCTTCTCATTGGCTCAGGCCAATCAGCTCCTCCCAAAGCTCCGGACCCACCTCACTGCCGCCCATGAGGCCCGAGCACTTTTGGCACGAATTAAACCGGAGATCCAACGGGCAAGCGACCATGCCGATCTCGGCGGTGGGAGCCCCGCCGGTGTTCTCTACCTGCGAGCGATACAGCATGTGAACCACCAGCTCCAGGCTATCCATGAACTGGGTGTCTTGGTCAAGGACTTGGACCTCGGTCTCTGCGATTTCCCCTATCGGGCGGAGGGGCGCATCGTGTACCTCTGTTGGAAGCTCGGCGAGGAGGAAATCAGTTGGTGGCACGAGACCACAGCCGGATTCAAGGAACGCCAGCCCCTTAGCGAATTGGACGAGTGACTCCTTTTTACACAGAACATCGTGTGGAAGAACCCTATCACCTCCTCCTGATGAAGTTCGTCATTCTCGGATTTGACGGTCCCGATGGGCAGGAAAAACGCAAGCTCTATCGATCTGCCCACCTTGCGAACCTGGAACTCCTCAATTCAGTAGGACGTGTTGTTCTGGCGGGGCCCCTCACGGATCAAACTGGTAGCCTTATCGTTATCGAGGCTGACTCGCTGGAAGAAGCCCTCCGGTTTGCAAACGAGGACCCCTATACCGTTCACGGTGTGTTCGATCGAGTCGAAGTCCATCCCTTTCTCCAAGTGGTTCCCAAGGAATAGCCCCGGACATCGACGACGGATCACCCCAAAGCTGGAACTTCCTCCGCCTAGCGTGCAGCAGGCGGAGAAAGCGTCAGCAGCGTCTACTTCCCATACGTTTCGCACATTGACAATGTTTCAAACCCCCACCTATAATGCGGACTTATACGCGCTCTCGTATCTAACGGCAGTTAGTTCAAAAGGCCCAGTACGTTGCTTCGGATGGCCCAAGATTTCCGGAGAGGTGGGTCTTCTGCTTGATTGAAGAAGGAGGAGAAAACGCGTAGGATTCTTGAGAGGATAGATGCGCTTGGTTTTGATGCGTTGGCCATCACCGACCCCTGACTTGGAGAATAATTCGGAATGACACAATATCGAGTGCTTCCAGGCCCAGAACACTTCCTGCCTCCTGCCGCCGCCAGCATGGGGATCCGCTTGCCGAATCCCGGCGAAGCACATATCAACGGCGTCATCGTTCCAGAAGAGCAGGCATATGAGGAAGCGGCTCGTCAATTTCTGATGGCGAGGGTCCCCACCATCTTCCCGGGCCCACTGGTACTATGGGCCTGGAACGAGAAAGCGGCGAAAAAAGCCACAGCTGTTCGACACCTGTATGAAACCCTTAAGGAATGTGTGCAATCTGGGCAACGAGCGATGCTGATCCCGATGCCGGACTATCGACCGAAGTATCCCAAGATCAACCCCGAAATCGAGATCAATCCCAATCACCCGAACCTGACCATCTGGCATAATAAGATCGATTGTTGCATGTTCGTCGGCGTCCACTGCCATCAGGCGAATCTTTCGCTCAAGATCATCAGAGGCGGGACATCGTGCTACACGATCGCGATGTGCGCCCAGGCTGGTCATGAAGATGCCATGCTATCTTTCCGCGATGCTTCGGTGGAAAAGATTATGCGTTTAGCAGACACCGTGAAACGACTAAAGGGTACGGTCCACCCACGGCTGACGGGAGCCAAGAGTTCTGCCTCAAACTGAACTGCCTGAGGATTTGGACGAAGTGAAAGGAGGCTGGGTCCATGGCGGATACACACTCGGTCATCGGCACACAAAATAAAAAAGGACAGACCTATACAGACCCTTGGAAGATGCTGCACGAAGCTCCACGGACGCCCTCGTTTTATACGGGGAGCGAAGTGATCAAGGAAGCAATCCGCCGAGCCAACGTGGACGTCATGATCGCTTATCCTATCACCCCGCAGAGCGAAGCGGCCGCGCTGATCGGCGAGTTGTTCGCCGAAGGGTATGTCGGCGATTACTTCCGCGGCGAGAGCGAGTTCGCCGTCATGTCGCAATGCGCCGGCGCCGCCTTCGGTGGCGCTCGAGTGTTCACAACAACCGCCGGAC
>CAZZPI010000206.1:0-5147 GCA_964655865.1 uncultured Nitrospiraceae bacterium | reverse complement strand
TGACCTAGGGACCGCGACCACGTTGGTCTACGTCCACGGGAAAGGGATCGTCTTGAACGAGCCCTCCGTCGTCGCGGTCGAGAAAAAAACCGAGAAGGTGCTGGCGGTCGGGGCGGATGCCAAGAAGATGCTCGGCCGGACCCCCGGCAACATCGTGGCCGTGCGTCCGATGAAGGAAGGGGTGATCGCCGACTTCGAGATGGCCGAGCAGATGCTCAAGCATTTCATCCGCAAGGCTCATAACCGGAGCGCGTTTGTGCGGCCCCGGATCATCATCGGCGTCCCTTCCCGGATTACTCAGGTCGAGCAGCGCGCGGTTCGAGACTCGGCGGAATTGGCGGGAGCCCGCGAGGTCTACCTCATCGAGGAGCCGGTGGCCGCGGCTATCGGTGCCGGGCTGCCGATCACCGAGCCCTCGGGCAACATGGTCGTCGATGTCGGAGGTGGCACGACCGATATCGCGGTGATCTCGTTAGGCGGCATCGTCTACAGCGAATCGGTCAAGGTGGCCGGCGATCGGATGGACGAAGCGATCATGAATTACATCAAGAAAAAATATAACCTCCTGATCGGGGAACATATGGCGGAACGGATCAAGTTCGAAATAGGGTCCGCATACCCGTTCGAGGAGCGCAAGACGATGATGATCAAGGGACGCGATCTCATCTCGGGTATTCCGCGTACGCTCGTCGTCGACGATGCCGAAGTTCGGGAAGCGTTACAAGAACCGATCGGGACGATCGTCAACGCGATCAAGGTAGCCTTGGAAAATACTCCGCCAGAGCTCGCCGGTGACATCATCGACCGCGGGATTGTGTTGACCGGTGGCGGCTCATTGTTGAAGGGGATGGATACTCGGTTCCGCGAGGAGACCAATTTGCCGATCATCACGGTCGACGATCCGTTGACGTCGGTGGTGCTCGGCGTGGGAAAGATCCTCGATGAACTTGATTTGCTCCGGAAGGTGTCTGTGATGTCACAGTGCAGCACCCTGCGGTGAGCCCCCATCCCAGTAGTGGATGGCCATTATTCGTCTAACATACGGGGCCAGGCGTCTGGCCCTTGTTCTCTTCGTCCTGCTGCTCGCCGCCGTCTTTCTGCTTCCCAACCCGAGCGCGATCCTCTTGCAGAAGGTCGGTGATCCTTTCAGCCTTGTCTTGGAACTTCCGATCTCTGCGGGGTCCGCCATCGGCGACAGCCTATCGGAGATGTGGAGTGGTTATCTGGCCTTGCAGGGAGTGCATACCGAGAACCTTCAGCTCCGGAAGGAAATCGACTATCTGAAGAATCAGAACAGTCAGTTGCGTGAGCAGGCAGCTGCGACCGAGCGCCTGTTTGCCCTCTTGGACTTCAAGCTACGGCAAGCTCCTCGGACGGTGGGAGCCCAGGTGGTCGGCCGCGACGCGACGAACTGGTATCAGTCGCTGATCTTGAACAAAGGCTCCTTGGACGGGGTACAGGTCGAGATGGGAGTGATCACGCCAGCCGGCGTGGTCGGCCGCGTCGTCAAGACGTCGAGCGCGTTGTCGGTCGTCCTGTTGATTTCCGACCCGAACAATGCCGTTGCCGGTTTGATTCAGCGCACGCGGGACGAAGGCATTGTGCAGGGAATGCCCGATGGTTCCGTAAGACTCAAGTACATTCCGCTTCTCTCGGGCGTCCAGGAAGGTGACCGAGTGGTCACTTCCGGCTTGGTCGGAGGATTTCCCCGCGGACTGCCGATCGGAACCATCTCTCGTATCGTCAAGGAAGAAGGAGATCTCTTCCAAGCAGCCGACATCGTCCCGGACGTGGAGTTCGAGAAGGTCGAGGAAGTTTTGGTGATCACGGATCCGCTCGGCATGACGCCCTCCCCCGATCCGCTCAAGGCAGAGACATCCAAGGCTCCATGATATACATAATCTATTTTCTTCTCGCGCTTTGCTTGATGCCGGTCCAGTCCATGTTCCTCCCATCGTTGAGTGTGGGGGGAATCCGTCCGGACCTCGGGCTGATCGCGGTCTGTTGGGTCGGCTTCTGGCTGGGTGAATACAATGGAGCGGTCTTGGGACTCTTCTTGGGCTTTGCGCAAGACCTGCTTTCGGCGGGGCCTGTTTGGGTCGACCTCACCACCAAAGCCGGGGCAGGGTTGGCTGCGGGGGTTCTGGGACGTCAGGTGACACATGCGACACCGGTGATGATGTCCGTGGGGATGCTGCTGATCTCGCTCGCATCTGGAGCGGCATTTCTCATGAGTATGGGGTTGAAGAACTTATCGGAGCTCTGGCAAATGTGCCGATTTGTCATGATTCCCGAAGCGGCCGTCAACGCCCTGCTGAGCACCGGCCTCTACTGGCTCACTGTCGAGTACCTGCCCGGTGGACGCTCACTGGCGGAACGGGGCATCTCATTTCAGTGACAGGGACACGAACGCACTTGGTCTTGGGTAGGAGATCGATCTGATGGCGACGGCCGGATATTCGGATTCAGAGTTCGGCGAATTGCAACGTCGCCTGGCGGTGCTTCGTATAGGGCTCTTCCTCGTCGTCGCGCTGCTCGCGGTGCGGCTCTGGCATCTGCAGATCAAGGAGGGGCCCTACTATCGGGACCTCTCCGAGAACAACCGGACGAGATCGGTGATCCTTGAGCCGGTTCGCGGCTTGATTTACGACCGCAACGGCGTCCTGCTGGCGAATAATGTGCCGAGCTTCACTCTCTACGTTAGTCTCGAGGACGTTAAAGATCGAGAAGCGCTCATCGAGCGCCTCACCTCGCTGGTGGGACTGGATGAGGAGCTTGTCCGGAAAAAACTGTCGGCCAAAGGGAACAAACTCCTGCCCAGGAAAATCAAAGATCGCTTGAGCCTTCGTGAAGCCACCCTCGTGGAGTCGCACCGATTCGAGCTTCCGGGCGTCATGATTCAAGTGGAGTCGCAGCGGAACTATCCCGCGGGCGTGACCGCCGCGCATCTGTTAGGTTATGTGGGAGAAATTTCGGGGGATCAACTCGACCGGGCCGAATCGGACGATCTGCACCAGGGCAGCATCGTCGGTCAGTACGGGGTCGAAAAATCGTTCGACCGCTATCTGCGCGGACGGGCCGGTGAGAAAAGCGTGGAGGTCGACGCGCTGGGACACGAGAAGCGCGCGGCGGTGGTGGAAAAACCTCGGGCGGGCGACGACCTTTATCTCACGATCGACTTGCGCTTGCAAGAGGTGGCCGAGCGCCTGCTCGGAGCCGAGTCCGGCGCCATTGTCGCCCTGGATCCGAGAAGCGGCGACGTGGTGGCTATGGCCAGCCGCCCCGGCTTCGATCCCAACGTGCTTTCGCGCGAACTCACGGCGAAGCAGTGGGCGGACATCGTTCAGGACGAGGGCCGCCCGTTGAACAATCGTGCCACGCAGGGGCAATATCCGCCCGGGTCCACTTTCAAAATCGTGATGGCAGCGGCGGCCTTGGAGACGAACACGGTGTCGCCCTCGTCCACGGTGCGGTGCACAGGCGGCTATCAGTTCGGTAACCGACTTTACCACGACTGGAAAGCCGACGGGCACGGGTTCATCGAGCTCCACCGCGCGTTGGTTCACTCCTGCGACGTGTACTTCTACACGGTCGGGCAGCGGATGGGTATCGACACGATCGCGACCTATGCCACCCAGTTCGGGCTCGGCAAGGAGACCGGCGTGGAATTGCCGTCGGAACGAGTGGGGATCGTGCCGTCGACCGCCTGGAAACAGAAGGCTAAAGGGCAAGTCTGGTTGCCGGGAGAAACGATCTCGGCGTCGATCGGGCAGGGCTACGTCACGGTGACTCCCCTGCAGATGGCCAGTCTGATGGGCACTGTCGCCAACAAAGGAGTGCTGTTTCGCCCGCGGTTGGTTCGGGCGGTGATGGACCGGACGACCGCTCAATTACAGGAACTGCCTGCCGTCCCCAAGGGCAAGGTCGACATCAAGCCTGATACATTGGCGCTGATTCGGAATGCTCTGGCCGGGGTCGTGACGGAAGGCACCGCCACACGCGCGAAATCCGCTCTGGTTTCCATAGCCGGGAAGACGGGCACGGCTCAAACGGCCGCGCTTCGCACGGGCCCTGAAAAAGACATTCCCAAGAAGTTGCGTGATCACGCCTGGTTCGTGGCCTTTGCTCCGGTGGAGTCTCCCACGATTGCGGTGGCGGTGCTCGCGGAACACATGGGGCATGGAGGATCGGCGGCCGCGCCCTTAGCGAAAGAGCTCATCGAGGCCTATGTCAACCTCTCGGGAGCGCCTGTGACGACGGCGCATGCCGGAGGGTTGCCGTCCCAGCAAGCGCGTGTCGGTCAAGAGGGATTTCCGTTGTGATCGATAGTCGCGGGTTCGACAACTTCGATTGGCGGTATATCGGCCTTATCGTCGGGATCCTCTGTCTCGGACTGCTGTCGATCTACAGCGTCACCCATACTCAGCCCGGCGGCGTGCCCTTCTATGCCAAGCAGATGATGTGGATTGGCCTCGGGTCTGTGGCGTTTATCCTGATGCTGGTTCCCGACTATCATAAGGTTGCCAGGCTGGCGTATCCATTGTATGGGATGATTCTGGTGCTGCTGCTGGTGGTCTTGATGATGGGCAAGACGAGCCGCGGGGCACAGCGATGGATCCCGATCGGTCCCTTCGCATTCCAGCCATCAGAATTCGCCAAATTGGTCTTGGTACTCGTGCTGGCGAATTACTATGCGAAGGCACCGCGCATCGGTTGGTTGCAGCGTGTCGTCGTACCCGGGTTGATTATGCTGCCGGGACTCTTATTGATTTTGAAACAGCCGGACTTGGGGAGCGGGTTGAGCTTTCTCGCCGTCTATGCGGCGATGCTCCTCATGGTCGGTGTGCGCTCGCAAGCGGTCGGCATTATCTTCCTGTTCTCTTTGATGCTCTTTCCGTTCGCGTGGGAGGCCATGTGGGGCTCTCTGCACGATTATCAGCGTCATCGCATCATGGCCTTTGTGGATCCTGCCTACGATCCGGGAGGCAAAGGATACCATGCCCTACAATCCAAGATCGCGATCGGGTCCGGCGAATTGTTCGGAAAAGGACTGTACGGCGGAACGCAGAGTCAATTGAAGTTTCTCCCCGAGGGCCATACCGATTTCGTCTTCGCCGTCTTCGCCGAGATGTGGGGATTTCTGGGGT
>CAZZPI010000205.1:0-5172 GCA_964655865.1 uncultured Nitrospiraceae bacterium | reverse complement strand
GGCGGCGGGTCCTTCGGCATTCACACCTCGAAGTATCTTCTGGAGCAGCCGGACACCGAGCGGGTGATCGGCGTCGGGCGCAACCCGGCGAGGCCGGAGCCCTTCACGCTCAACGTCGGCAAGGGCGACAAGCGCTATTCCTACCACGCCTACCACGTCACGCACGAAATGGACCTGCTGCTGGAGCTGCTCGACAAGGAAAAGCCGCAGGTCATCGTCAACTACGCGGCGCAGGGGGAGGGGGCGGTGTCGTGGAAGCACTCCTGGCGCTTCTTCGAAACCAACTCCATGGCGCTGGCGCGGCTGGCCGAAGAGCTCATGAAGCGTCCGTGGCTCGAGCGCTTCATCCAGATCGGCACCTCCGAGATGTACGGCTCGGTGGAGCACGCCACGAAGGAAGACGAGCCGATCAAGCCCACCAGCCCCTACGCGGCCTCCAAGGTGGCCTTCGACATGTATCTCCTGTCCGTGCACAAGTTCCTGAAATTTCCGATGAACATCATCCGGCCTTCGAATGCCTACTGCCCCGGCCAATTGCTCCATCGCGTCATCCCGAAGGCGGTGGTCTGCGGCCTGACGGGCAGGAAGCTGCCGCTGCAGGGAGGCGGCCGTGCGGAAAAATCCTACATCCATGCCCGCGATCTGGCCCGCGCCATTTATATGGTGGCGGAGAAGGCGCCGCTCGGCACTATTTACAACGCCGGGCCTCCGAAGCCGATCTCGATCCGCGCGCTGGTCGAAACCGTCGCCAAGGTGATGGGGATTCCGTTCGAGCAATTGTGTCAGGTCACAGAAGACCGGCTGGGACAGGATTCCCGGTACTGGCTGGATTCCTCGGCGATCAAGCGCGATCTGGGGTGGGAGCCCAAGATCAGCCTCGAAGAGGGCATCAAGGAAATGGTCGAGTGGGGGAGGAAGTACTTGAACGATCTCAAGGACTGGCCCACCGACTATACCCTGCGCGCCTAGGATCACCCCTCCCTTCATCCCTCCCCACAGGTGGAGAGGGAGAGAGTGGGAGCAGCTCTCAGACCCTCGCCCCTTTGGGGAGAGGGCCGGGGTGAGGGGGCGCGGGAGGGTGAGGGGGAATGAGAGAGGAGTGCGCTCCAGGTATGTTGATAGTTTCCCCTGATGGCGGACTTGAATGACGAGAATCCAGAGAATTCGTCAGAAAATCACCGAACGTGCCTACTATGTTTCATCCCATGCAGAAGAAGAGATGCTCGATGACGAGCTGGCACGTGATGATGTCGAAAATGCCATACTGCATGGGCGGATCGAGAAAAAGCTGCTGGAAGATGTGCGGGGAACTCGGTATCGCATCGAAGGACTGGCAAAAAACGGAAGACCGATTCATGTGATTTGCAGGTTCAAGGAGGATGCAAACCTGATCATCATTACGGTATATGCGTTGCAGGAGGAGCCATGACCTGTGAATTTTGCGGAGGGGAAACCAGGAAAAAGAAAGTCAAGCGCCAGCATTGGCTGGAGAACAGGCTTTACCTTGTGGAGAATGTAGAGGCGGAAGTGTGCAAGGAGTGCGGAGAACGGTATTTCCACGCCACCACGCTGGATGACATTGATCGCTACCTTTCTGCCAAGCATGACGTCAAAGGGCAGCTCAATGTCGAAGTGGTCAGCATGCGATAGGGGCCTCCGACGGTATTGGGAGGAATGACGATGGAACCCGATGTGGTGGCGCAAAAGATGACGTTGAGCTTTGAATTCAGCCGATATCTCCTGGACCATCCGGAAATTGAAGCCCAGGTTCCTGAGGGAGCATGCGTTGTGCGTCTACCGGAAGAGGATCAGGAATTGTGCGACTATAATCGGCGGATCGGCGAAGAAAAACGCGCGGCTGGGCAGCCGATCGTCTATGTCGGGCTCAGCTCGCTCTTGCCGGAACAACGATCGAGGATCACCGGGGTTCGGGTTGAACCAGCGCCGGTGAGTTGAGAGGACTTCCTTCTCCTACTCCGACCCCGATTATTATCCTTTCTCTCCCTCCCTTTCGTCCCTCCCCCCACATGTGGGGGAGGGAGAGGGTGAGGGGGCGCGGGAGGGTGAGGGGAAACCAAAGAGGACAACTGTGAGCGAAGACAAGAGCAAATTCGATGTGGCGGCGGCGCGGCGGCGCTGCCTGTTTTACCGCCGGCGCGTGCTGGAAATCTCCCAGCAGGTCACGGCGCTGCACGTCGCGCCGGCTTTTTCCTGCCTCGAAATGGTGGATTTGATCTACCACGTCCTGATGCGGCCCGATCCGCAGCATGCGAATCCCAAACAGTTCCTCGACGGGTTCGTGATGTCGAAGGGTCACGGCTGCTTGTCGCAGTACGTGATCCTCGAAGATCTGGGCATTCTGTCCAAGACCGACCTCGACCGCTACTGCACGCCGGCCGGCAGATTGGGCGCGCATCCCGACTACGGCGTGCCGGGCATCGAGGCGTCCACCGGCTCGCTCGGCCACGGCATGGGCATCGCGACCGGCATGGCCTATGCCGAAAAGCTCAAGGGCACGGACCGCCGCACGTACATCGTGCTCTCCGACGGAGAGTTACAGGAGGGCTCGACCTGGGAAGCCATGATGATGGCCGCCAACCTCGACCTCCGGAATCTCATCGCCTTCGTGGACCTGAACGACTTCGGCGGGCTGACGCGCATGAGCGAGGGCCATCCGGCCTTTTACCCATTGCTAGATAAGGCGCGGTCGTTCGGCTGGGAGGCGGCGGAGGTCAACGGGCACGACGCGAGCGCGGTCCATGACGCGGTCATGGGCCGGAGCGGCAAGCAGCCGTTCATGGTCGTCGGCAGGACGGTCAAGGGCAAGGGCGTGTCCTTCATGGAGCACGTCAACATCTGGCACTACCGCTCGCCCAACAAGGACGAGTACCAGAAGGCGCTCGCCGGGCTGACGGAGATTTCCTCGTGAGGAACACCTTCGCGGACACCTTCTACGAAGCCGGCAAGAAGGACAAGCGGCTGGCGGTGGTCGTGGCCGATATCTCGCCCGCCGGCTCGATCCAGAAATTCCGGGAGGATTTTCCAGACCGCTTCGTCAACACCGGCGTGGCCGAGCAGATCATGATCGGCATGTGCGCCGGGATGGCGCTGCGCGGGCTCAAGCCGTTCGCCTACACCATCGCCACCTTCACGCTGTTCCGGCCCTACGAGTTCGTCCGCGACGACCTGTGCTACCACAACCTGCCGGTGACCATCGTCGGCATCGGCGGCGGCGTCACCTATTCGACGCTGGGCGCCACGCACCATGCCATGGAGGACGTGGCGCTGGCCGGCGCCATACCCAACATGTCGGTGATCGCGCCATGCGATCCGGCGGAAACGAGGGCCGCCACCTTGTGGTGCGTGGACCAGACGCGCGGGCCGGTCTATCTGCGGCTCGGCAAGGCGGGGGAGCCGGACTTCACCTCCAAGGCGCCGGAGCCCTGGGAGTTCGGGAAAATGCGCTATCTGAAAAAAGGGAACGATGTCTGCATCCTCAGCTACGGCCCCATCATGAAAGTGGCGTCCGGTCTGGCCGAGCGGTTCGAGAAAGCGGGCAGGAGCGTCTCCCTCGTGTCGGTCCATACGCTCAAGCCGCTCGATCGGGACGGCATCGCCGCCGCGCTCGCGGGCCACAAGCAGGTGGTGGTCATCGAGGAATGCGTGCCGCGCGGCGGGCTGGCCGGTCTGGTGAAGGAAATCGCCTGGGACCGGCGCGCGGCCTGCAAGCTGGACGCCTTTACGCTCCAGGACGACTTCATCCATAACTACGGCTCGCACAACGATCTGCTGGCCGCACATGGGCTCGACCTCAATTCCATCTCGGCCAAACTCGATCTCGCATGAAAGGCAATCCCGTCGTGGACCCCGCGACGCCCGATCCGACCCTCGCCATCCATGGCGGCAAGCCGGTGCGCCAGGATCCCATGCCGCCGCGCATGGCGCTCGGCGAGGCGGAAATCAAGATGCTCGAGCAGGCGATCGCCTATTACCGCGAGCGGAAGGCGGACCCCGGCTACCAGGGCCCGTTCGAGAAAATGTACGCCGACATGTTCGTGGAAATGATGGGCGGCGGCCATGCCGACGCCGTCGCCACGGGCACGGCCGCCCTCTATGTGGCGATCGCCGCGCTCGACCTGCCGAAGGGCAGCGAAGTGCTCGTGTCGCCGATCACCGATCCCGGCACGCTCAGCGCCGTCGTGCTCAACGGCCTCAAGCCGCGTCTCATGGACAGCAAGCCGGACAGCTACAACATCGGCGTCAAGGAGTTCGTGGACCGGGTCACGCCCGCCGTCAAAGGCGCGGTGATCGTCCACTCGATCGGCCAGGCCTGCCAGATCGACAAGATCGTGGCCGAGGCCCATGCGCGCGGCATCAAGGTCCTGGAGGATTGCAGTCAGGCCCACGGCGCCAAGGTCATGGGACGGCCGGTCGGCACGTTCGGCGACATCGCCGCCTTTTCGACCATGTACCGCAAGGCGCACATGACTGGGGCATCCGGCGGGGTGGTCTATACGCGCGATCTGGAACTGTTCCGAAAGGCGCTGGCACATGCCGACCGCGGCAAGCCGAGGTGGATCAAGGATTTCGACGACCGCAACCCCGGCACCTTTCTCTTCCCCGCGCTCAATCTGCATACGGACGAGCTGTCCTGCGCGATCGGCATGGCTTCATTGGGCCGGTTAACAGATACGATCGTCAAGCGGCTGGCCTATGTCGGGGACGTGTCGGCCCGGCTCGTGGAGGAAGCAGCGGTCTGCCGGCCCTACGGCTATTCGCCGGCCGATTCGCCGTTCATCTATCCGATCATCGTCGAGACCGGCCGCATCTCCTGCAGCAAGCTGGAGTTCGCCAAAGCGGTGGAACAAGAGGGGATCGGCCTCAACCCGCACTACCAGTACGTCGTCGCCGATTGGCCGTGGCTGAAACCGCATCTGGCCGATTCATTCGATACCCCCAACGCGCGTGCCATCCGCGACCGGTCCTTCAATCTCTATCTCAACGAAAACTACGGCGAGCGCGAAGCCGCAGATACGGCTGAGGCTATCCTGAAAGTGGAGCGGCATTTGGCAACGTAGCTCCTCGAACAGGCAAACCTACCTATTTATCACGGGGGTAGTCATCGGTCTCATCCTCCTGTATATCGCTACGGAATACATTTACAGAGCTACG
>CAZZPI010000204.1:0-5179 GCA_964655865.1 uncultured Nitrospiraceae bacterium | reverse complement strand
ACCGTGCCCGGCATGACGGAGACGAGTCTCTTGCCGATGGCGGCGGCGCAAGCCGGCATCGACTACGACTCCTTGACCGAACGCATTCTCCAGACCGCTCTACGGCGCCTTCCGCGGAGGTGACGCATGAGGTTCACGCAACGTAAACGGAGGGGAGCGAGTGTGTTCGAGCGGCGTGACCGGAAGTCCGGACCTCGGGGCAACGTCCGCCGTCACGTCGGTCTCGTGTCGGGCGGCCGAGGCGCCTCCCGCCGGCATTACCGTGGGATGGCGACGATGAGAAGAGTGCTTTCCCTCGCCCTCAGCGTTCTGGTGATGCTTGTCGGAGGATGGATTAGCCTTGTGATGATCAAAGAAGCCGGGCCGATGCTCGCACGCATGTTCACAATCCGCCAGATCACCGTCGACGGACTGCACCATGTGGAGCGCGCAGAGGTCATCGAATCGCTGGGGCTCGGGTCCACCCACACGCTGTGGTCGGTCCGCCCTGCGGAGCTGGCGATACGGGTCGAGCGTCATCCTTGGGTCAAACATGCGGAGGTGACGCGCGTTCCTCCCGACCGAGTCAAGGTGGCAGTGGTGGAGCGGAAGCCGGCCGCTGTGGTGAAGGCACCCACGGGGCACTTCTTGACCGACGAGGAAGGGCATGTGCTGGCCAAGCTCGGTGAGACGGACGGCGCGAGGCTTCCGCTGCTCACGGGGCTGGAAGCCGTGCGCCTGTTGAACGGCGACGAGCAGACGCGTGAGGTGGTCGCCTCCGCGATCGAGTTGGCCCGGTTGATCGGGCGGACTCTGGACGGTCGCCTGGAGATCAATGCGGCCGATCCGAGACACCTCTCGGCGACCGTCAAAGGGGTGCGCTTTCAATTCGGGGCGAGCGAAGTGGCCGAACAATGGGATCGGTTCCGCCGGGTCAAGCCGTCGCTGCGGGCGATGTCCGGCGATGACGGTGGAGCACGGGGGAACGACGTGGACCTTCGGTATCCGGGCCGTGTCATCGTGCGGGAAAGGGGGTGAGCCGACGTGCCCAGACGCGACCAAATCCTCGTGGGATTGGATATCGGCACGACAAAAATCTGCGCCATCGTCGCCGAGGTGACGGAGGACGGAGCACTCAACATCATCGGTGTCGGGTCGAGTCCATCACGCGGACTGCGGAAGGGCGTGGTCGTCAACATCGAAAGCACGGTGGAGTCGATCAAGAAAGCGGTCGAAGAAGCGGAATTGATGGCGGCGGTGCAGATCAATTCGGTGTATACCGGCATCGCGGGTAGCCACATTTCCGGCGAGAACACGAAGGGCGTCGTCGCGCTCAAGAAGCAGGAGGTGACACGGGAGGACATCCAGCGGGCGATCGAGAGCGCGCGCACGCTGGCCGTGATCCCGCACGACCGGCGCATCCTCCATGTCTTGCCCAGGGAGTTCATCGTAGACGAGCAAGACGGCGTCCGGGAACCTTTGGGGATGTCGGGAAACCGGCTCGAAGTGAATGTGCATGTCATCACGGGCGCGGTCACCTCGGCCCAAAACATCATCAAGAGCGTGAATCGGGCCGGGCTGGACGTGGTGGATATCATTCTACAGCCGCTCGCCTCCAGCGAAGCCGTCCTGAGTCCCGAAGAGCGGGAGCTCGGCATCGCGATGGTCGACATGGGGGGCGGGACCACCGATCTGGCCATTTTCTTGGACGGGAGCATCCGGCATACGGCGGTCTTACCGATCGGAGGCCAGAACCTGACGAAAGACCTGGCGATCGGATTGCTGACCTCGCAGACCGAAGCGGAGAAGATCAAGATCCACCATGGGGTCGCCCACGCGGAGTTGGTCGAGGAACACCAGACGGTCGACGTCCCTTCGGTCGGCGACAGGCCGCCACGGACCTTCTCTCGGCGGGACATCGCCGAGATCATCGAGCCTCGCGTGGATGAAATGTTCGAGCTGGTGCGGCGAGAGATCGCGCGCGCCGGCTATGAAGGTATGCTCGGCGCCGGAGTCGTCGTCACGGGCGGCACCTCGCTGCTTCAGGGCATGCCCGACGCGGCGGAGAAAATCCTGAATTTGCCGGCCCGCCGGGGAGCTCCGTCGGGTGTCGGGGGACTGCGCGACATCGTGAGCAACCCGATGCACGCCACCGGTGTCGGTCTGCTCCTGCATGCGAGACAGCATGCGGAAGAACTGGCCACCGCCGGGATTCGCGGAGGGCGCCCCTTGGGCCGGGCCTTCAATCGGATGAAGTCGTGGGTCTTTGAGTTTTTCTAATCCCACCGGGCACACCAGGGTGTTCGGTACACATCTGATGCAGGGAGGTGGAACGATGTTTTCATTCCAGGAGGATCACGTGACGCCGGTCCGGATCAAAGTTATCGGCGTGGGTGGAGCCGGATGCAACGCGGTCAACACGATGATCGCCTCCGGCCTGAACCGGGTGGAGTTCGTCGCCGCCAATACGGACCTTCAGGCGCTGGACCGATCCCAGGCGACGTTCAAGATTCAGCTCGGACCCGAACGGACGCGCGGGCTTGGTGCCGGGGCGAAGCCTGAAGTGGGGAAAGACGCGGCGCTCGAGAGTAAGGACGACGTTCGCAACGCGTTGGACGGGGCGGACATGGTTTTCGTGACCGCCGGGATGGGAGGAGGCACGGGGACCGGCGCGGGGCCGATCGTCGCGAGTATCGCCCGCGAATTGGGCATTCTGACGGTGGGCGTCGTCACCAAACCCTTTCAATACGAGGGGCACCGCCGGATGGCTCACGCCGAGGAGGGGATCCGCGACCTGCGGCGCCACGTGGACACCTTGCTCGTCATTCCCAACCAGCGGCTGCTGGGGCTCGTGGATAAAGCGACCCCGCTGCTGGAGGCGTTCAAGGCGGCAGATGACGTGCTGCGGCAGGCGATTCAAGGGATTGCGGACGTCATCACGACGACGGGTCACGTGAACGTGGACTTCGCGGACGTGCGGACCGTGATGTCCCACACCGGCCGCGCTGTGATGGGCATGGGTGTCTCCCGCGGCGCCAATCGAGCCATCGAAGCGGCGCAAAAAGCCGTCTCCAGCCCCTTACTGGAGGAAGGGAGCGTCGAAGGGGCGCGGGGCGTGCTTCTCAACATCACCGGCGGCCCCACGATGTCGTTGCATGAAATTGAAGAAGCGGCCTCCATTATCCAGCAAGCGGCGGATGCCGAGGCCAACATTATTGTGGGCCAGGTGATCAATCCGGACGTGGGCGACGACTTGATCGTCACCGTCATTGCGACGGGGTTCGAGCGCGAGGAGCAGCCTGTGACGAAAGTCACGGCGGTGGACCGAGCCGCGGTCCGCGCTCCGCGGAACGGGCAGCAGGTGTTGACCGGCGTCGCGGCGGCGGCGGAACCCGTGCGGCAGGATCTCGATCGGCCGGCGTTCTTACGGCGAATGAACGACATCCGTGAGCCCAGGGAACGCGTCGCCGTGCCGGCCGATGACGAGTGGGACGTTCCGACATTCCTGAGAAAGCAGTCTGACTCGTTGTAGGCGGTCCCTTGACGATCTCCATCCCCGCGTTCGCCGGGGTCCGAAGTTCGGCGCGGCATTTTTTCGGGACGCGCGGATTCACCGCACGCTTTTCCGTCACGGAAGGACGGGCGATGCGCGCGACCGGCTTGCCGTTCGGCGCGCACACGCTGGTTTCCGTCAAGCAGGTCCACGGCACAGAGGCCCTGGTGCTGGACCGCGACGTGGATCCGGGCGAATCGTTCCAAGACGGATGGGATGCGCTGGTCACGAATCGGCCCGGCCTCATCGTGGCGGTCAGGACGGCCGATTGCGTGCCCGTGCTCCTGCACGACGCGGCGCGCCGTGTCGTGGCCGCGATCCATGCCGGTTGGCGCGGAGCGATCGCAGGCATCGTGCCCCGCACCATCAGGTTGCTGCAGCGTCGATTCGGGTCCGATCCCGCTCATCTGCATGTCGCGCTGGGTCCCAGCGCTGGCGGGTGTTGCTACGAGGTGGACGAGCCGGTACTGGCTCAGTTGCGCGGCTCCTGCGCGGCATGGCGCTCGTTCACGGTCGAGGTGGGGGACGGGAAGGCCTTACTGGACCTTCGGCGGCTCCTCCGGTGGCAGACCCAGTCCTCGACATCTTGCCGGAGCGGATCGTGTCGGTGAATGCCTGCACCATCTGTCACCCGGACCTCTTCTTCTCCTATCGCCGGGATGGGGTCGTGAAGGGGACGATGGTGAGCGGCATCGTCCTTCGATCAGCCAAGAACTGACGGGTGAAGAGGTGGCCTAACAATTCCCGGAGGACTTTCGTACAATGGCCACGGACGGGCAGGAGGGCCGTGGTCGAGGGAACGAACGGGGGAATCAGTCGGGGTCGCCCCGACGCTGAGGCCGTAGCCGCGAACGTTCGCTCTGTTTTAGCGAAGATCCAGCAGGTGGCGAAACGGGTGGGACGGGATCCTGCTGCGATCCGTCTCGTCGCGGCTACCAAGGCCGTGACTGTGGAACAGATCCGAGCGGGTCTGGGTGCCGGTCTCACGATTCTCGGGGAGAATCGTCTGCAGGAAGCCATGGACAAGATGCAGGCGATCGGAGACCGGGCGGTGCACTGGCATTTCATCGGGCGGCTGCAGCGCCGAAAGGTGAAGTCGGTTGTCGGGCGGTTCGAGTTGATCCACTCGGTCGACAGTCTTGAATTGGCGACGGAGATCGCCGAACGTGCGGAGAAAGCCGACCTGCGCCAGGCGGTATTGCTGGAGGTGAACGTCGGCGCTGAATCGACTAAGACAGGTTTTGCGCCGACGGCCCTCGCGGAGGTCGTACCGCTGATCGGGTCGCTGCCGTCTTTAGTCGTGGAAGGGCTCATGACTATTCCGCCCCGTGTGAGTAATCCCGAAGAGGCTCGGCCCTATTTTCGCCGGCTGCGGGAGTTGGCGTCGTCGCTCCAGGCCATGGAGGCGCCGAACCTCCGGTTCAACGAGCTGTCCATGGGTATGACCCACGACTATGAAGTCGCCATCGAAGAAGGAGCGACCTATGTCCGGATCGGCACCGCTCTGTTCGGAGCTCGCGATGAGTGACGCGCGACGGACACTGGCGTTTGTGGGAGGAGGACAGATGGCCGAGGCGCTCATCGGAGGACTCCTTGCGGCGCGATCCTGGGAGGCCGCCGCGATCGCGGCCTCTGATGTCTCCGCGG
>CAZZPI010000203.1:0-5185 GCA_964655865.1 uncultured Nitrospiraceae bacterium | reverse complement strand
ACTCGGTTCACCTCCCGGTTCGAATGACGCGATGGCATGCCGTCCACTTTGACACGTGAGCGGACTCGGCATGCCGCCGCTGGTTTTCGAAGGGAGGTTCTAGGGAATCAGAACGAGGTCAAGAACCGAGCGGAGGATGAAATGGAACCGCAAGGGATGAGCGGGGATAGGTGGCTGGAAGACCCGCGTTTAAAGGGAAGGCCGGACTTTCAACCGAATACGCATTGCTGGGCATGGAAACGAATACGAGATGGCATGGACATGCATCGTCGGCTGCATTGGCGTGATCGGATTGGGTGCTCACGGCATTGTGATGATCGGCTGAGTGGAGAGAGAAGGCCTCATCATGCCAATCACCCAGGCAGCTCAAACCGGTCAGTTGTACAGCAAGCAAGAGAACCAGAGGCGGCAATATCCAGTGGCGAATCGGACGATCCACGTCAGTCGGCTTCCGGTTCGGTCCCGCCGTGCTGGTGCGTGACCTTGTCTTCCTCGAACAGGTCGGCCATTTCCTCGGCGATCATGTCGCGGTCGTTGGGAACAGAAACGAGAGGAAGTTCTTTTCTCGCCTTTGGCGTTCCCTCAGGTGGGGTCTCATCCGATTGTTTAGGCGTCTCACTCATGCGGACAGTATACACCAGACACCCGAATGAACGGAGGGTTATTCGAAAGCCTCAAGCGAGGACTGCTGTGCGAATTGCCTGCGGCAAGATGGACAGGTGACGAAATAAATGACTTCACGGACGGACATGGTGATGCGGAAATCCAGGCTCAGGCCACGATGTTCGCAGGCCTCGCAGGACATGTCCTTGAGCCTGTATACCATATCTGGCTGGGTGCGGAGGTAGAAGTCCATGTCGGTATAGACCGGGAAAGTGTAGCGGCACTTGGTGCAGACGCCGCGACATTCTCCATCAGGCTGGAGAGTCCGACGATCGATGCCGAATGTGTTCCCCTTGCAGATGGCACAACGGACGGTCGTCAGTCGTTTTTCAACTTCCTCAACCGTGAGCATGGCCATAGATGCCCACAAATATATAAGGCGTAGAAGGGCATCCGCAACCGCAATACTCTGAGAGCCGAATTCCACAGAGTGGCCTAGGTTCCACAAGGGGCTTGCGCTCTCGCCGGTAGCCGATCCGGGTAATGCTTGACCAGTCCAGGCTCCTGGGATACTAATGGCCTCATGCACGCCATTACCGAGACGCTCTTCGTCGGCAACATCCATGATGCGGAAGAGCCGTCGCCGACCGTCAGCGCATTGCTCTTAGTGGCTGAAGAGCATGACGTCACGCCTCCAACGTGGGTCACGTACGCCAAGATTCCACTCAAGGAATACGGGCCCCCACCGGTCTCTGAGCTCACGAAAGCCGTCGACTGGCTGGAAGAACATACGTCGGGCAATCGCGTGATGGTGTGTTGCCGGGCCGGCATGAGCCGATCTGTCTCCGTCGTGATTGCCTATCTCTGCTGTGTCCAGAGCATGTCGTATGACGACGCGGCCGGATTGGCCTTGTCTCGTCGCCCAGGTGCGGTTCCGCTGCCGACATTGCGGGTCGCCATCCAAAAGGTGATATGGGAGCGCCGCCGGCGGGCGACACAGAAGGTCACCGAAGGCGGTTCTCAAGGAAAGGCTGCTTCACGCTGCGCGTGAGTGCAAACACCTCCGCTCTGTTCTCTCCTCTCCGACCGTTCATCGTTACATCGAACGTGAGCCCATTCAAGGGCCCCTGCGTCCGTCGGTGGTCCGGTGCTTGCCTTTCAATGCTCTCCGTGGCGTAATGAGCCGAACAGTCGACTGGGGCTACGGAGGGTGCTTATAGTTCACCCTCTCGCGCGCCCCCCTGGGCAGGAAATCGCCCCATGCCGGAACTCCCTGAAGCCGAAGTCACCACCCGACAATTGCGAGCCCGCGTTCGGGGCGCCTCGATCATAGACTGGACGGTGCACCGACGGGATATCTTCCGAGTAGGCTACGCCACATTGCCCTGGTACCGTGAAAGCCGGATTGCCGATGTGACCCGCCAGGGGAAAAGCGTAGTCTTGGCTTGCACGAAAGGGCCGGAGACCCGGTACCTCGTGGCGGAACTGGGCATGACCGGCCTCCTGCTCTTCAAATCCGTCCCTGTAAAGTTCCCCCGGCACATTCACGTGGAGTTCGACCTGCAAGGCGCGCTCGAGTCGCAATTGCGCTATTGGAACCCGCGGAGGTTCGGCCGGTTGTATCTCTTCGATGCAGAGGGATTGCGCCGCTTTACGGCCCGTCGGTTCGGGTGCGACGCCTTAACCGTCCCACGGGACGAATTCGTCGACGTGATCAAGAGTCGGCGAAGTCGTCTGAAGGCCCTGCTCCTGCAGCAACAAATCATCGCCGGGATCGGCAATATTTATGCGAATGAGATTTTGTTTCGCGCCAGGCTCCATCCATTCAGAATCGCCAGCCGGTTGCGTCGGTCGAGTATTGAGCGACTCCACGAGATCATGCAACAGGTCCTCCGAGATGCGATCGCCTGTGGCGGGTCCAGCATGAGGGACTTCTTGGCTCCCGACGGAACAGAAGGTCACTACAAGCAGCACCATCTCGTGTATGGAAAGCAGGGTGAGCCTTGCCCGAATCGCTGCGGAAGAACGATCAGCCGCCTCCGCGGCGAGCGAAGCTCGTATTATTGCGGCACCTGCCAGACTCGATAGAGTTCCCTCCGCACTTTTTCCTCTAATAGGCCTACCGTTCTGGAGGAAGCGAACTGCGCGGGGGTCGTTCTTTTTCAATCGGTTACGGTAACGGTCGTGCCATGAGAGTTATAGGTCTATTGTGCCCTGTCTGTAGGGCATCTGGCATATTGAGTCGTTCCCCTCGTTTCCGCTACACTCTGGCCTTCTTGCCTCAGGCAAATCATCGAGAGCTGTCGAAGGAGAGACTGAATGGCCAAGGTGCTTGAAGGTCCTGGGATGGGACTGATGAAGAAGTGGGGCATTAACGTCCCCAATTATGTCGTTGTCACCTCGGTTGATGAGCTGACCAGGCTCGGCCAAGCCAATGATTGGCTGAAGAAATCCAAGCTGGTGGCCAAGGCGCACGAAGCCTTGGGTTCGCGCTTCAAACTTGGGTTGGTAAAAGTTGATCTGGATTTCAAAGGCGCCGAGGCGGCGACCAAGGAGATGCTGGGACGTCAGGTCGGTAGCATCACCGTCTCGCAAGTCATCGTGTCTGAAATGATTCCCCACAAGGACGAATACTATTGTGCGATCAAGTCCACGCGCGAAGGCGCGGAAATCCTTGTCGCCAACTGCGGCGGGATAGAAGTGGAATCCAATTGGGATCGAGTGAAACGGCTTACGCTCGATGTCGGTCAGACGCCTACACCGGAAGGGTTGGAAAAGCTTGCGAAAGATGCCGGCTTCTCCGGGCCGCTCGCGAAGAAGATGGCAGACTTCGCCGGCAAAATGTTCGCCTGCTTCGACAACGAGGATGCCCAGTACCTGGAAGTAAATCCGGTCGTTGTGCGTGAGAGGGACGGGGAGTTGGTGGCGCTCGACGCAGTGACGTTGCTCGACGCCGATGCCAAGTTTCGCCATCCGGATTGGAACTTTGCCTTCGCGGCGGAGTTCGGTCGCGCCTATTCGAAAAATGAGCTCGATGTCATGGCGGTCGATTCCAAGATCAAGGGGTCCGTGAAGTTTATCGAAATCCCAGGCGGTGACACGGCCATGTTGCCGGCGGGCGGAGGCGCCAGCGTCTATTACTCGGATGCGGTGGTTGCGCGCGGGGGTAAGCTGGCGAACTATGCCGAGTATTCCGGCGATCCTCCGGACTGGGCGGTCGAGGCGCTGACCGAGAAAGTCTGTTCGCTGCCCGGGATCAAGAACATCATCGTCGGCGGCGCGATCGCGAATTTCACGGACGTCAAGAAGACCTTCGGCGGCATCATCAACGGGTTTCGCAAAGCCAAGGAGGAAGGGAAGCTGAACGGCGTCAAAATTTGGGTGCGCCGCGGCGGCCCACGCGAGAAGGAAGGGCTTGATGCGATGCGCGCCCTCAGGGAAGAAGGCTTCGACATCCAGGTCTTCGACCGCTACACGCCGCTCACGGACATCGTCGATAAGGCACTTCAAGAGAGCTAGTAGCTGATAGCGAATAGCGAGCAGCTAGTAGCTCCGCGGTCCCGAATCTTTGCTATTCGCTGCTAGCTACTTGCTGGAGGATTCTATGAGCATCCTTGCGAACAAAGACACCCGCGTGGTGATTCAGGGTGGCGCGGCGGGCGTCAACGCCGCCCGCCGTATGGCTGAATTCTGCTATCTGATCAAGAGACCCCTGAATGTCGAAGCGTTCGTCTATCCGCCGGACACCGGGAAGACCAACGAGATTCCATACGGCAGCGGGCTCCTCGCCGTCCCCATCTACAAGTCGATCGCCGAGGCGACGAAAAACCATCCCCAGATCAACACCAGCCTGGTCTATATCGGTGCCGACCGCGCGATGAAGGCGGGCATGGAAGCGCTCGACAATCCACACATCACGCTGGTGTCCATGATCACCGAGGGCGTGCCGGAAAAAGATGCGAAGTTGCTCTGCGCCCACGCCCGGAAGCTTGGCAAGGTGTTCAACGGGCCGTCTTCGATCGGCGTCATCTCGGCCGGGGCTTGCCGGCTGGGGGTGATCGGCGGCGCGTTCGACAATCTGGTGCTGTCCAAGCTCTATCGCGAGGGCTCGTTCGGCGTCATCACGAAATCCGGGGGGCTCTCAAACGAGATCATGTGGATCTGTTCGCAATTCGCCGACGGGATCACCACCGCGATCGGCATCGGCGGCGACGCCTATCCCGGCACGGACTATGTGTCCTATCTCGAGATGTTCGAGCAGGACCCGCAGACCAAGGCCGTCGTGATCGTCGGCGAAATGGGCGGCGATCTCGAAGAGCGCGCGGCCGAGTGGTACGGGGCGAAGAAACGCCGGATCAAGCTGATCGCAGTCGTGTCGGGATTCTGCCAAGAGAGTTTGCCGAAGGGCATGAAGTTCGGCCATGCCGGCGCAAAGGAAGGGATGAAGGGGGAAGGCTCGGCCCGTTCGAAGTCCGAGGCGCTGAAGAAAGCCGGGGCCGTCGTGCCGCCGACCTTCGGAGCCTTAGGTCCTGCCATCAAGGAAACGTATCAGGAATTGTTGAAGTCCGGACAGGTCAAGGAA
>CAZZPI010000202.1:0-5195 GCA_964655865.1 uncultured Nitrospiraceae bacterium | reverse complement strand
TCCAAAAAGATCTGCCCGAGCATCTCGAATGGTGGCCGTACACGCTCGGCGCCATTCCCTTGACTCTGTTCGGGCTGCTGGTGCTGACCGGTCTGCTATTGACCTTCTACTATGTGCCTTCGCCCGAGAAAGCCTATGAGAGCGTCGAGCAGATCACCCATACGGTGTACTTGGGATGGTTCGTGCGCGGCGTCCATAAGGTTTCGGTCGACTTGATGATCCTCTTCTTGCTGTTTCATGTGATCCGCGTGTTCATCACGCGTGCCTACCGCGCGCCGGGTGAGCTGAAATGGGTCACTGGTTCTTTGCTCCTTTTCGTCACCTTCGCCATGGGGTTTACGGGCTATTCGCTTGTTTTCGACAACGTCTCGTTTTGGGGGATGACGGTCGTGACGAGCATGATCGGGAGCCTGCCGATCGTCGGGACACCCCTGCTGTATCTCCTGCGCGGCGGCGAAGAGGTGTCCGGAGTCACGCTCCTGCGGCTCTACGATCTCCATACGAAACTGCTTCCTGTGCTCCTGGGCGGGTTGGTGCTCGGACACGTGGTCGTGGTCCGGCTATTCGGGTTTGTGGATGTCGAGGGCAGCCGCAGCTTCCATCCGTTCTTTCCGGACCATGCGATGAAGATGGGCGCGGTCGCGGTCGGGCTGCTCGTTCTGATCGTGGATCTGGTCATGATCTTCCCGCCGACCCTCGGCCCACCGGCGAATCTCCAAGAAGTGGCGTCGGACGTGTCTCCCCCCTGGTATTTCTCCGCGCCGTATATGTGGATCACGTTGCTTCCGGGACCGTTGGCGATCTGGAGTCTATTGGGCGGCGCAGGCTTGTTTGTGATGTACCCGTTCGTGGATCGGGAGTTAGCGAAACGTGAATGGCCGATGACGATCATCAATGCGGTCGTCGGGACGGTCACCGTCGGCCTCGTGGCGTTTTTCATGTATCTCGATACGCGGATGTGACGACAGCAAAGAGCGAGTCGCCACGAACGAGCAAACAGCGAGTAACGAATAGCTCGGAAGTCCAGGCTGTTCGCTGTTAGCTGCGCGCTATTGGCTTCAAGAGGGAGAATCCATGGCTGAGGCAAATAAAGAACCGAGTGGTCCCGGAGAGGAACGTCCCTACGGAGGGAACGGCAAGCTCAATTTCGTCCGCTACATGATCGGCGGGCTGTGTCTGATCCTGTTTCTGGCGCTGACCGGGGTGGGGTACGTTCAAGTGGAAGAACGCCGCGGCGGCGGCATTCGACCGTTTGTCTCTGCCGAGAACAAGCGCTGTATCGATTGCCACCTGGCGAAAGATGTCTCGGTCGGGGGGATCAATGACTGGAAAGTCAGCCGCCACGCTCCGAAAGGCATCGGCTGCGTCGAATGTCACAGGGCGGAAAAAGGCGACGCGGATGCTTACGACCACGAAGGGTTCCTGATCTCCACACTGGTCACGCCTAACGACTGCATGCGGTGTCACGACAAAGAGGCGCGGGAGTTTGCCAAGTCTCACCATGCCAAAGGGGCGCAGTTTACCGGGTCGCTCGACAATTTTCTCGGCAACGTCGTCGAAGGGCCGGAGATCGTCACCACCGGCTGCGCAGGCTGCCACGGAAGTATCGTGAAGGTGATGGAGAAGGGGAAGCTCCATCCGGCCACGTGGCCAAACTCAGGGATCGGGCGTGTCAATCCCGATGGTTCCAAGGGGACCTGCAGCGCCTGCCACGCTCGGCACAGTTTCTCGATCGCCCAGGCGCGGCAACCGGAGAGCTGCGGTCGTTGCCACATGGGACCGGATCATCCGCAGATCGAGGCCTACTATGAGAGCAAACACGGGGTCATGTACGACGCCAACAAGGAAAAGATGAAGCTGGCCGATCCCTCGGACAAGTGGCATCCCGGGAAGGATTATCTCTATCCGACCTGCGCGACATGCCACATGAGCGCGACCACGACACAGGAAGTGACCCATGACGTGGGCGATCGCATCAGTTGGACCCTGCGGCCGGTCATTTCGACGCGGTTAGAGCGGTATGAAGACCGGCGAAAAGCGATGCGACAGGTGTGCTCCTCCTGTCACAGCGAACAGATCGTGGAGCGCTTCTTTACCCAAATGGATCAGGGGATTACGTTGTACAACGAGAAATTCGGCAAGCCCGCCAAAGCGGCCATGGACAAGCTATTGGCCATGAAGAAGATCACGCCGACGCCATACGACGAAAAGATCGAATGGGTGTTCTACGAACTCTGGCATCATGAGGGCCGCCGCGCCCGACACGGACTCTCCAAGGTGGCCCCGGACTACGTCCACTGGCAAGGCTTCTATGAAGTCGCCAAGAGCTTCTACACCAAGTTCCTGCCGCTTGTGCGTGAACTGTCGCCGGAGGTGGCGGAAGAGATGCTCCGGAAGGAAGGCCACAAGTGGGTGGAGAAAGGGCTGACTAAAGAAGAGATCGCGGAGATGGTCCAGTTCTACGAGAAGGAGATGCAAGGCAAACGCGGGGGTGGATGAAAGCGGGCTGGCGGACCAAGGGAGCCGCTTGAGCTGTGGCGGCTCTTGAGGCCGCTCATGGGCATGCGGTATTCTTCGGGCACACGCAGGGAGAACAACGATGCCGAAACGAATCCGCACAGGGTTGACGCGCGTCGACATCCTCGATCGATATATCGAGCGGTTTAGGCAACAACTGGCCAAGTTTCAGGTCTTCCTGGCGCGCAAGCGAGGGATGGGCTCATTGGAGGAGTTCGACAATGGAGCCGAAGAGTTGATCGCTTTGGTCTTTGGTGCCGCATCCAATGAAGCGGAGGCCTATCTCTATGCAAAGAACGGCGAATCGGCCATGCTGCCCGAAGAAGCTCAGGAGAGCGGGTCTCACGATCTCGAACGCGAAAGCCTCCAGCAACGCCGCCAGGTGCTGGAAAGCTGTCTGGCGGATCTGGAGATGCGTCGCCGGCTCCAATCTCTACGGCAAGGGCGCCGCGATGGCAACGGCATGTTGCGGGCCTCGGTCGAAGAGTACATGTCGCACGAAGTGCGCAGCATACACCGAGCCGCGACCATCAAAGAGGGGGGACGGCTCCTGCAAAAATGGAAAGTGGGCTCGCTCTTGGTGGACGATGGTTCGCGCTACATCGGCATCATCACGGACACAGATCTTAGCCGAAAGGCCGTGGCGAAGGGATTAGATCCGAATACCACGACCGTGACCGCCTGCATGAGCAAATCGGTGGTGACGATTGAGGATACCGAGCCGTTGTCTGAAGCGCTTGCGTTGATGAAGAAACATGGCATCCGCCACCTGCCGGTGACCGAAGACGGCACCATCATCGGCGTGCTCTCCCTCTCCGATCTGCTCCGAGCCTTCGAGGACCAGGCCGCTTCCTAAAACCGGTTCTCCCGCCGCGAGATGCGAAATGGTGATGTCGGGCAGGTGGCTCAATTCTTCTTCCGCAATCGTGCGGTCAATTCCTCATAGACGGATTGTCGATGGCCGACCGCCATGAGGCGGATGGTGCGTGTCTTGCGATCGATGGCATAGATGATCCGAAAGCGTCAAACGCGAAACTTCCATAACCCCTCAAGTTCTCGGAGCAACGGCTCGCCGCATTCGAGATCGGTTGCAATGGCGCGAATCGCTGACTTGATGGAGCCTTTCAAATCCGGATGGAGCTTGCGGATGACTTCAGCGACATGCGGAGGGACGTCGGGTCTATAGGAAGTCACACGGAGCGGCGTTTCTTAGCGGGAGTGACCGGCTCACCGAACACATCCTCGAAGGAGAGGCCATTCTTGCCGGTCCGATAGAAGGCCCGGCTCTCCGAGATCTGCCGCATCAGAGCAGGATCGCTCAGTACATCGAGCGTCTGCTTGAGGGGCGCATACTCCTGGACATTGACCAGGACGGCAGCAGGCCGCCCGTTCTTGGTCACCACAACCGCCTCCTCACACTCCTGCACGCCGGTCACCAGCTCCGGCAACCGGGTCTTCACTTCCGATAACGGTAAGGTTTTAGCCATTGCACCCTCTTAACCAGATGTCACCATAATTCTGGTTATGAGAATATCGTAGCCGAGAGGCATCCGTCAATTAGCCCCAGGAAACGCCGCCGCGCGCCGCGAAACGGTTCCTGGCTCCGTTTGTCTTCCCCTCATAAATCCTCAGGGGTGAGACCGGTCACTTTCGAAAGGCGGGCTAGCATGCGCGGGCCGATTTCGTCGCGGTCGTGAAAGGCGAAGACGACGTCAGGCCAGCCGGTCCGGTGAAGGACTTTGTGAGAACCGCTTGTACGTTTGATCTGCCAGCCGATGCGAAGGAGAGCGGAAAGAACGCGCGAGGCCTGAGTCGAAGGACAACGGCTCATGCCGCGATGAACGAGACGTTCAGCAGTTCCTCGGGGACAGCTTCATTATGCTCAAGGCGATCGGCCATTGCACGAAGAGCCAGAGCTTGGACAGCCGCCAGCGCAGCGGCTTTTGTCTGTCCATAGGCCATCACACCCGGCAGCGCCGGCACTTCGCCGATCCACCGGCCATCTTCTTCCTGCTCCAGCTCGATTTTGAGTTGAGTCACCTTTGCCATGAGCATCCTCTGAACGGTTTGACTGGCACTAGGCTAAGCCCCAGAAGGCTGAAAATCAAGCTATCACTTGTAGCCCGCCGCGCATCGCGAAACGGTTTGTGACACCGTTTTCTTCTGAGCAGGACGCGGCACGCCGAAGCCGGAAAATCATACGCATTTTAATCTTTGCCCCAGTTGCTATAAAGTAGCTTATAAGCTACGCTTAGTCATGTGGAGCCGACGCCCAAGGAGCTTCGTATCTATGTCACCGAAGAGGGTCGGGAGCCCTTCAGCGAATGGCTTGCATCGCTCCGCGACATTAAGGCTCGTGCCAAGGTCCGGGTACGATTGGATCGAGTCAGCTTAGGCAATTTGTGGGATTGTCATGGAGTAGGCGAAGGCATCCAGGAACTGCGCATCGACTATGGCCCCGGCTACCGGGTGTATTTTGCGCAAGACGGGGCGACCATCGTCCTGCTGCTCTGCGGTGGTGACAAGAGCACGCAGGCTAAGGACATTGAAACGGCGAAACGATACTGGAGTCAGTACGGGGGGCGGCCATGAAAAAAAGCAAAGCCTATCAACCGGACCTGATCGAGAGCCTGCGCGACACTCGAGAGGCTGAGGAGTACTTGAATGCGGCCTTGGAG
>CAZZPI010000201.1:0-5199 GCA_964655865.1 uncultured Nitrospiraceae bacterium | reverse complement strand
GGGTCGAGATCACGGACACGGAAGTCAAACAAGCCGTCGAGGAACTCAAGCGCCGAGGAGAAAAGATCGACGTCTCGGATCCGGTCAGCGCCCGGAACGTCCGCGAGCAGCTCATGATGCTTCGTCTGGTCGACCGGGACGTCCGCAGCGGCGTGATGGTAGGCGAGCTCGAAATGCGCCGGTACTACGAGCAGCACAAGGATCGATTCGCACTGCCCGAAGAGTACGTGCTCAGCCAGATCCTCATCCTCACGAAATCAGCGGATAGCGCGGAGGCCTTGGGGCGGGCGCGGGCGGTCGCTAAAGAGCTGGCGAACGGAGGAAACTTCGAGGACCTGGCCTTGCGCTACTCCGACGGCGTCAATGCCTCCCGCGGTGGCAAGATCGGTCTCGTGCGGCAAGGCGAGCTGCACCCCCAGATCGAACGGGCGCTGGCTTCCCTCGCTCCCGGCGGGACCAGCGAGGTCGTGGAGACGACGGAGGGCTTTCATATCGTCCGGCTCGACGAGAAAAAAGAGCGGCAGTACCGACCGTTCGACGTCGTGAAAATCGAGATCCAGTCGCTGGTGTTTCAACAGAAAAGCGAGGACGTCTATCAGACCTGGATCGCGGACCTGAAGAACAAGTCCTACATCGAAATCAAATTCTAGCGCCTCTGAGGCCGACGCGTTCGCGCAGCAGAGCCCACAAGTGCTCGCGACCCTGATGCGTCACCGAGGAGTATGGCACCACCGGCAATCCGTCTGGCAGTTGGAGGGTCTCCCGGGCTCCGGACAGCAGGCGCTGCTGTTCTCCCTGCGTGAGCTTGTCGACCTTTGTCGCCACGACGATCGGCGGGCGGCCGATCGCGCACAGCCACCGCACCGTCGAAATGTCCAGCGTCTGGATGTGCCGTCCATCGATCAGCAACACGACCGCGCACAACTCGCTCCGCCGCCGCAAGTACGCGTTGATCATGTCGCCCCAGTCGGCCTTGACCGCTAGGGCGACCTTGGCATAGCCGTAGCCTGGGACATCGACCGCGTAGAACCGACCGATCGTCGGATCGTCCGTGCGGACTTCGAAGAAGTTGATGAGCCTGGTCTTGCCGGGAGTTCGGCTCACGTGAGCCAGCGTTTTTCTCGCAAGCAGCGAGTTGATCAGCGACGACTTGCCGACGTTGGACCGTCCGAGAAAAGCGATCTCGGGGAGACGCTCCGCCGGGTACTCCGCCGCGAGACGACAACTTTTCACAAATTCAGCCGACAGGATTTTCATTGCACGAGCAGGCCCGCGGTGAGAGGCTAGCGTTGGCGGCAATGCTGAATCATGAATGTGGAATGATGAATTTCAAGGCATCCGCTCCGGCTATTCCAAATTCAGAATCCATAATTCGGTCCTCGCCTCGAGCCTCTTGCCGTACACCTCTCATACGCAGCCCGTATGCCTAAGTCAACTCGGCGCCTACAACGCCGCCGCATCATCCTCGTCTGCCTGATAGGTCTCTTCGCCGCCTGCTGCGGGTTCGGGTTCTTTTGGCTGCTGACGATGCCGGACGTAGCAAGCCTCAGGACTGCGAACCCGACATCCACCTCCTTGATCGACTCCAGACAGATGCAGGCTCGTGCGCATGCGAAGCCGTTTAAACCCGCCTGGGTGTGGGTTCCTTTGGCACAGATTTCACCCCATCTTCAGCGCGCGGTCATCGTGGCCGAAGACGCTTCGTTTTGGTCACACGACGGGTTCGACTGGGAAGGGATCCGAGACGCAGCAATCCGCAATCTTGGAGATGGCGCCATCAAGCGGGGCGGCAGCACGATCACGCAACAGCTCGCGAAAAATCTCTATCTCACATCCGAGCGATCCTGGTTCCGCAAGGCGCGCGAAGCGATGATCACGCGCGCCCTCGAGCGTCGACTCACTAAGCGACGGATACTGGAGCTCTACCTCAACGTCGTCGAATGGGGCCGCGATGTTTACGGGGCCGAAGCCGCCGCCCGCCGCCACTTCGGTAAGTCGGCCAAGGACCTCACCCAAGAGGAAGCCGCGCTATTGGCCGCCATCCTCCCGTCACCGAGGCGATACGACCCGATCAAGCGCACCCGCTTCCTCACGAGCCGACAGCAGAGCATTCTTCACTGGATGTCCAAGACCATATTGCCGGCTTCGGCCCCCGAGCCAGCCAAATCCGCGCGCGCTCGGTAGTGCCGTGTGCATCCCGATGTCCCGTGCCTGTTGGTCGGTGCTCGCGCTCTGGTGTCTAGGGGTAGGCTTCGCACGAGGCGAAAGCCCGCCTGATCGCGGCTTCCCCGGTTCTGCGGTGGACCTGACGTCCGCCGAGGTGGTCGTGACGCCGACGAGGGCGCCCTCCAAGCGCGAAGACAGTGCTGCGGCCGTGACCGTGCTGACCAAGCCATGGCTTGACACAACCCCGTTCGCCGACGGCCATCAAGTGGACGACGCGCTTCGCTACGTGCCCGGCGTGCAGCCGAGCAACCTGAGCAGTCGGTACAACCATCCCACCGCGCAGGCGGTCACGCTGAACGGTCTCGGCAACCGCAGGACTCTGGTGCTTCTCGACGGCGTCCCGCTCAATGACGGATTCGGCGGGTGGATCAACTGGGGACTCGTTCCCAACACCATCGAACGAGTGGAGGTGGTTCCCGGAGGGACGTCGAATCTGTACGGCACATGGGCGATGGGCGGAGTCATCAACATCATCACGCAGGAACCGGGCAGAAGGCCAGGATTCTCCCTCGACAGTCAGGCAGGAAACCTGAGCTCATATCAGCAAGCCATCGCGGCGCGATACGGCAGCGATCGGTGGCGTCTTCAGCTCGGGTACCGGTGGTTCCACACGAACGGCTTTATTCCGGTCCCGGCTTATCAACGCGGGCCCGTCGACAAGGACAACGATTCCCGCCACCAACTCGTGACCGGCGGCCTCACGTATTTTCCCAACGCCGCCAGCAAGGTGACGCTGACCGGGACGTTCTTTCGAGAAGACCGGAACTTCGGCACGCCCATCAGCGTGGCCAGGCGAATCATCGGCAACGCATCACTGACGTACACCGGAGAGCTGGGATGGAGCGATCACTGGGAAGCGAAGGTCTTCGGCCAATGGCAAACGTTTCGGAACGCGACCTCTCAGATTCTCCCCTCGCCGACCGTTCGGCTCAGCGAGGTGCCCGACCGCACGCAAACGATCCCCAGTCGCGACATCGGCGGGTCGGTGCAATGGACCCACCGCTTCTCGGACCAAAGCCGGGTGCTCCTGGGGAGCGATGTGCGGACGATCGTCGGAGAATCCATCGACGACGTGTTCATCGCTCCGACCGGCCACACGACGGTAACGGGTCGGCAATTGGGCTGGGGGCTGTTCGGCGAGTGGATCGTCTCCCCGATCGATCGACTGACCGTCACGCCGAGTGTGCGGTCGGACTGGTGGAAGAATTTCAACGCGCAGAGCCAAGGACCGGATGGGTCTGTGACCCGCTTCAGCGACAACGTGGTGCAGGTCCTCAACCCCAAGCTCGCGGCCCTGTATCGGATCACGGACCGGCTGCGGGCCGGTGCGTCGGTCTATCAGGCCTTCCGCGCCCCCACCCTGAATGAACTCTATCGCGGATTTAACTTCGGTGGGCTGGGCTTTCTGCCCAACAGTCAACTGAACCCCGAACGGCTCACCGGCGCCGACGCCAAACTGGAGGGGGAACTGCTAGCCGACAAACAGCTCCGGTGGCGCGTGTCGGCCCACTGGGACGAAGTGAAAGATCAAATTCTGTTCGTCTCCCAAAGCCCGGTCGCAGTCCAGCGACAAAACGTGGGGCGAACCCGTTCGCTGGGCGGCGAAGTCGACTTGTCCTATCGGCCCTCTCCGCTCTTCTCGCTGAACCTCGGCTATGCCTACGCGGACTCCACGATCACGAGTTTCCCCGGCAATCCCGCACGAGAGGGCAAACGCGTGCCCTTTGTCTCGCGCAATCAAGTCACGGCCGGTATCACGATCGGGCGACCGGAAATTCTGGAGGTGACGGTCCTTGGACGCTACTTGTCGCGGCAGTACGCAGATGACAACAACCAGCAACCGATCGCGGATTTCGTGGTGCTCGATGCGTCGGTCCAGCGCGCGATCACAAAGAACGTCCGGCTCTTCCTGAACGGCGAGAACGTGACGGACCGGCAGTATATTGCGACGCAAACGGGATCGATCAAGACGCTCGGCGCGCCGCTGTTGGTGATGGGCGGACTCCGAGCGGGGTATTGACGGTCAGTCGAGGTCCCCTGAATCGCCGATTTCAGAAAACTCGCGTTCGCCGAAGATCGCCGACTCGTGAGTGTAGTGCTTGAATTCGAGCAGATTGCCTGAGGGATCTTCCAGAAAGAACGTGCGATGCTCGATCCTGGTGCCGGGGAAACGGACTCTCGGCTGCTGATAGAACGTCAGGCCCTTTGCCTTCGCCCTTTCGGCCAGGGCCTGCCACTCCTTCTCGCCCAGAAACACCAGCCCGAAGTGCCGCGGGTAAATCCCTTTCTGCTTGTGTGATTGGCCTGTGTCCAGATGCGCCACCAGTTGGTGCCCCGCCAGCCCGAATGTGACGGCAGACTTCGCTTCACGCCCCAGCTCAACGCCGAGCCCTTCGACGTAAAAGCGCTTGGCAGCCTCCAGATCATGGACAGGAAAGGCAAGATGGAAAAGGACCTTGGCCATGCGGTGATGGGCTTACGTCTTGACTTGGCAATCCGAGGTCTGAATGACCCCGTCGGGTAGTCTGCACATCTGCCCGTTGTCACGTCAATCACTCATTCACCAAATCGCCGAATCTCACTTGAATCGATCGCTCACGACGGGCTTGCCCTTGCCATTCCAATAGCCGGCGGCCATGCGCGGGGTTGTGTGGCGGATTGCGAAGCCACCATCAGGGGTGAGCACGAGAACGCCGGCCGCGCCACGGACGCGAGAGACGAGTTTCTGGAGGACGGCTCTGGCTGCCGCGGCCGGGGAGGCGCCGGTCTCCAAACGATCGCAAATCTCCTTGGCCACCGCGATGCGGATGATGCACTCGCCGAGTCCCGTCATGGAGACGGCTCCTGATTGGTTGTCAGCATAGACGCCGCAGCCGATCAACGGGGAGTCGCCGACCCGCCCGGGCAACATGATGTCGACCCCGCCGGTTGAGGCACCCGCCGCGACCGTGCCGGATCGATCCAGAGCCACGG
>CAZZPI010000200.1:0-5202 GCA_964655865.1 uncultured Nitrospiraceae bacterium | reverse complement strand
TCGGCGGGATTGTCTTCGGCATCGTGGCCGATCATGTCGGTCGCACCAAGACCCTGATCGCCACCATTCTCATCTATGCCCTCTTCACGGGGCTGGCCGCGTTGTCGCAGGATTGGTGGCACTTGGGGTTTTACCGCTTTCTCACGGCCCTGGGCATCGGCGGAGAGTGGGCCGCGGGGGCGACGATTGTGGCGGAGACGTGGCCGGAGGACAAGCGGGCAAAGGCGGCGGGACTCCTCCAATCGGCCTGGGCCGCAGGGTTCTTTCTCGCGGCCGCCTTTAACCAGCTGCTTGGCGACTTTGGCTGGCGCTCGCTCTTCGTGGTCGGCGTGCTGCCCGCGTTCGTCTCGATCCTGATCTTCCTGTGGGTCAAAGAACCGGAACGGTGGCTGCATGCCCGGTCGCACGAGCTTGAGACCGGACGAGGGCGTGCCGTGAACCTCGCGGAGCTGTTCGGTCGGGACCTGCGCCGATCCACCTTGGTGGGTTCAACGCTGGCCTTTGTGGCTGTGTTTGGCCTGTGGGGATCGACCAACTGGGCTCCCACCTTGATTCGAACCCTTCCCGATCTCAACGGGAGCGATTCCGCAACGCTCGTGAAATACGTCAGCTACGCCATCATGGCGCTGAATGCGGGCGCCCTGTTCGGCTATCTTGGGTTCGGGCCTCTGGCGGAGCGATTCGGCCGCCGGATGATTTTCGGCCTCATGTGCGCGGGAAGTTTGTTCATGCTCCCGATGACGTACTTAATCCCCCAAACCTATACGGGTGTCTTGCTGCTGCTGCCGATCCTTGGTTTCTTCAACAACGGGATCTTCAGCGGGTTTCCGATCTATCTGCCGGAACTCTATCCGACTCGCCTCCGTGCCACCGGCGCAGGGTTCTGTTTCAACGCCGGGCGTGTGCTGGCCTCCGTTTCGCCGTTTCTCACCGGTTGGCTTGTCGCCACGCTCGGGTCATTCGGAAAAGCTGCCAGCACGGTGGCGCTGATTTACGTGCTGGGCTTGTTGGTGCTCCCGTTTGCGCCGGAGACAAGAGGGAAACCGTTGCCCGACTGAGGCTCAAGAATGTCGACCTACCCTCGCTGTCTCCCTCTGGGTGACAGCGCGCTGACCGTGGAATGCGGTGATGACATCGATCCGGTTGTGAATGACAGGGTCCTGGCGCTCGCTGCCGTGGTGGAGGAAGCCGCCATCGCCGGCGTGCGCGAGATTGTTCCGACCTTCAATGCGGTGACGGTGCACTTTGATCCCATTCAGACTGATCCAGATGCACTCAATCGCCGCCTCCTCGATCTGGCCGTCCACACCCCTTCATCTCACGCACCGGCTTTACCCCACACCGTCACCGTCCCGGTCCACTACGGAGGCGAGGATGGACCCGATCTGGAGGAGCTATCGGAACGAGTCGGTCTCACACCGTTGCAAGTGGTCCAGACCCACACCTCGGTCTTGTACCGTGTCTACATGCTCGGGTTCAGTCCAGGATTTCCGTACCTCGGCACGGTGCCCGACCAGATCGCCATCCCAAGGCTCGACGGACCACGGCAGAAAGTGCCGGCCGGCTCCGTGGGGATCGCCGGCAAGCAGACGGGCATCTATCCGCAAGAGAGTCCAGGCGGCTGGCGCGTGATCGGCCGCACGCCGCTGAAGCTGTTCGATCCCGAGCGATCCGATCCGTTCTTACTCAAACCAGGTGATCGGGTGAAGTTCGTCGCGATAGACCGCGGGAAGTTCGCCCGGTTCAAGAGATAGAGTCATTGACGAGTTGTTCATTTTTTCATTGACGATAGGTCCGATGAACCTCCAATGATCCAATGGTGCAGTGGTTCAGTGGTTCAATGGTTCAATCCCTGAAAACGCTCGATCTCAATTGCGATCTCGGTGAAGCTGCGACGCCGGAACAGGAGGCACTCGAAGCCCGCATGTTCCCCTACATCACCTCCGTTAACATCGCGTGCGGGGTCCATGCCGGCAGTCCGGATCTCATGCGCAAAACGGTCACCCTCGCCGCGCGGCACGGCGTCGGCATCGGCGCCCATCCCGGCTTCCCCGATCCTTCAGGAGCGGGCCGGCGTGAGATCGCCGCGTCGCCCACCGATGTGAACACGCTCGTGCGCGACCAGGTCGCCGCCTTACGGAGCATCTGCAACTCGGTCAGTGCGCGATTGGCTCACGTGAAGCCCCATGGCGCGCTATACAATTTGGCGGCCCGGAATCGAGACCTCTCGCTCGCCGTCGCCCGTGCAGTCGCATCCATCGACAAGACGATCATTCTCGTCGGGTTGGCCGGCTCGGAACTGCTGAAGGCCGGTCGCGACGTCGGTCTGTCCGTAGCAAGCGAAGCGTTCGCCGATCGAGCCTACCAGGCGGACGGACAGCTTGCCCCGCGTCATGCACCCGGCGCAGTGATCACCGACGAAGTCATGCTCCGCGCGCGCGTGGTCCGTCTCGCAACGGAGCAAGTCGTCGAGACGATCGAGGGGCGCCTGCTCCCCCTGCAGATCGATACCCTCTGTCTTCACGGCGACACGCCGGGCGCGGACCGGCTCGCCGCCATGATCCATGAGGCCCTCACCCAGACGGGTGTGCGCCTCGTTCCCCTCGCCCATGCCGTTTCGTGAGCCGGCCCGCATCCGTGTCCTCCGGCCAGGCCTGTTGACCACCGTGCAGGACCTCGGTCGTATCGGGTATCAGCGGTTCGGCGTCTCGCCCGGCGGCGCCATGGACAGTTTCGCCTTGATCGTCGCCAATCGACTGGTTGGAAACGAAGACCACGCGGCCGGGGTGGAGATGACTGCGCAAGGGCCGGAGCTTTTGTTTGAATCGGACGCTCTGATCGCTCTGACGGGCGCTGACCTGAGCGCCGCGGTTGATCTTGCGCCCCTGCCTTGGTGGACATCCGTCCAGGTCAGAAGAGGTGACCGCCTGCAGTTCGGGCCGCGGCGCAGCGGCGCCCGCGCTTACCTCGCGGTGGCGGGAGGGATTGATGTCCCTCTGATCTTGGGCAGTCGGGCCACGGACCTACGCGGCCGGTTCGGAGGATTGGAAGGGCGAGCTCTTACCAAAAATGATCTCCTGGTGTGCGGACATGTTCCGGCCGGCGCGGTCCGCCGCATCGGGCTTGCGTGTCCCCTTCCGTTGCGTCCGGTACTCTCTCCGATTCCCACCCTGCGTCTCATTCCAGGCCCGCATGCCGAGGAATTCGATCCGGAAGCGATGACGGCCCTCTGTTCCGCCCCCTATCGAGTGATGCCTGAGTCGAACCGCATGGGCTATCAGCTCCAAGGCCCGTCTCTGATCCATCATCGAGCCGCCGAAGGGATCTCGACGGCTGTGACGATAGGGGCCTTGCAGGTGTTGCCCAACCGACAGCCGGTGCTCCTCATGGCCGAACGGCAAACCACCGGCGGCTATCCGATGATCGGGGTCGTGATCTCGGTGGATTTGACATCGGCTGCGCAACTGATGCCCGGCGATCCTGTATGCTTCGCCACGACCACAGTCGATGACGCGGCGGCCTCGGCCCGAGCGAGGTGGGCACAGCTCAACGCGCAACTTCCGCGGTCCTGACCTGCTCCGCCTGCTGCTTTCGCCGCAATGTCAATCCGGCCCATAGGCCCGCGGGGACCCAGACCCAGAGGATCTCGCGCCAATAGATGGCGATCCAGTCGCCGGTCAGAAAAGTAGACCATTCGACCGGCGAGACCGGCAACGGCCGAATCGGGAAGAAATACCGCCGGTCGTCGAATGGCGCAAAGAAGGCGACGCCGAGTCCTCCATTGGTCATAGCATCCAGCAGCCCGTGGGAGAGCGTGACGGCGAAAAAGACGCCGCCCAGCCGAAGCCGTCGGCCCCGCCACGAGTCTTCTCGAAACGCCAGGAACGGGATCAGCCACCCGACGAGCGCTGCGGCCGCGATCGAATGGGTCAGCCCCCGATGACCGAAGAGGTGTTCGTAGGGAACCCCCAGCCAGAAGCCGATCACATCCAGGTCCGGCAACTCGGCACAAAACACCGTCAGGAGCCAAAACCGCATGGGCCAGGCCCGACCGGCCCAGGTCGAGCCGAGAGAGATGGCGACAACGGCATGGGTCAGCGTCGATGCCATAGCGTCTCACTCCGATCTACGCGCGTCCCTCCGATTCGAGCGGCGAGGGCGGTGCTTGCATGAGCGCTGCTCTCTTGTGTAGCGTAACAGGGTGGGTGGGAGCATGTTAAGACGGAGGTCACGAACATGAAACTTATTGGCGACCGTCCTCGGCGTGCGGCAGTCGTCCCCTCGATGGTCCTGTTAGTCTGCTCCGGGTTGACCGGCTGTGCGAAATTGACGTTGGATCCGACTCCGGTCGTCCCGACGAGACATCCGATCCCGTATTCGGCGAGCATTAAGCTGACTCACGTCGCTTCATACGACCTGGAACCCGGGTCCAGCCTATTGGCCGACCCCAACCTGCAGAACCATGTCGTCGGCGCCACGCGGGGCATCGACTTCGCGAAGCAAGACTGGCAGAACTCCATCCTCGCGTATCTCAACGCCCGCCAAACGTTCACGCGGGTGGTTCAGGAAGGACAGGGCGATTTGGATCTTGCTCTGCGCATCACGATCTTCGTCGATCCGGGCGCGTTGTTCCAACATAACTACGTCTACATCGCGCGTGCGGAAGCCGATCTCAGCAAACCTCCGACCAGACTGACCCGAGCCAAGTACTCCGGGTTCGGGAAAGCGGCCGGTGAAGTTTCCCGAAGCGGCCCGGAGGACGATCGGGAACCGGTCAACCGAGCCGTACATGCGGCACTGAACGATCTCTTCGCAACACTCGAGACGGACGCTCGATTGCCTCGGCTCTAGCGACGGCCGACAAGCTGTTCGACCAGCCGACGTTCGTCATCCGCGGATTTCACCTCCTTGTTCAAGCGAGCGTCCAGCAGGCGGTCGAGGATGGTCCTGAACAAAGGACCGGGCCTCAATCCCATGGCCTTCAGATCGTCTCCCGTCAGGGACGGTTTGACATGCTGGTAGGTGGTGAGAAAAGCGGAGACTTCACGCTTCACCGCTTCCGACCGACTTTTCGCCATGAGAAAGACGAGCGCTTCATCCGCGACACCGGTCAGGAGCCGATAGATCTCCGCCGGCGTCGGCGCGGGCCGCTTGCTGAGCTGACGATACAGACGATTGGACAACTCGCGGGCCGACTTGAGC
>CAZZPI010000199.1:0-5211 GCA_964655865.1 uncultured Nitrospiraceae bacterium | reverse complement strand
TTCTACGGCCTGGGTCCTCTGAGTGTGATATCCCGTGCCGGATGTCACCTGGCGGACGACAGCGACATCCAAGCGCCGGCGGCGGATGAGAAACAGAGCAGGCAGGCAATCGCAAGGTACGTGCACCGGTGGATGAGCCTATCCGACGATCGCATCGAGCAACCGCTGATGAACTCGTCGGACACGCTCAAGCTGCCCCTTTGCCGGGAACCGTTCATAAAACCCATCGGCACGGAACTCTTTGGCCAGCGAGGCCCACGGCTTGAGAATCTCGGCGAACGGCTTGTGCGAGCGCTGCTCATCCCAGTCGCTCATCAACTTCCGATCGACGACCAGATCGTCCAGCACGCGGATCAAAGCCTTCAGCGTGACATCGCGCGTGAACGTGTAGCGATCGTTTTGGCCCCACACCTCGCCCATCACCTCCTTTACGCCTTTCAGATAGTCGCGCACCATGGCGTAGCACCGATCGGCCTTCATCCCCAAGTGCGATTCCATCCAGCGCTTGTGGGCCGTCACCACCTTCAACAGCTCATTGAAGATTTCGGACTGAAGAATCCACTTCTCCTGCTTGCTGCGACCACCCAGCCGATTGATCTTGTACTGCAGCGGCGAGTCATCTTCGCTGTACAGAAGATTGACGACCTTGGCCGCAAATTTCTTTTCCGGACTTTCCCACGAGACTTTCTCATAGAGGTCCACCAGGTGGGACCGGTTGATGCGGGTGTGGGTGGAATTGATGATGACGAACATCTCCGTGGCAAAGTCTCCGCTCTTGCCGTCGAACAATACGCAGGGCACTTCCACGCGATCGATCTGGTCGGGATGCCGTTGATGGAAGAAATGTAACCCGGCCAGGCGGTGTTGGCCGTCGATTACCAAATACTTGCCCTTCGGCTCGCTCAGATGCCCGAGCGATTCGTGTCCATCCAGCTTTTGAAAGCGCAGCGTTTCATCCGTGAAGAGCAGCACCGTGCCGGGAATCATCGGCTGCGCCACCACGGTTTCGTAGAAGTTGACGATCTGCTTGACCTTCTGCCGGTTCAACACGCGCTGGAATCCCTTCTCGCTCCGTTCGATGCCGGCGATGAATTGAGCCACTTCATCGTGCTCGGAGATCTTACTTTGCGTGATCTCCTCGCCTTCAAAATAGTAGCGGCTCGTGAATCGGACTTTCTCCAGCAGGGCCAACGCATTATACGCAATGAAATAAAAGATGCCTTCTTTCTGTCGAACGCGGGTGGCCAGCATGGAGCCTCCTTCCTTGTATGATGTCTAGGGGCACGAAGTAGGTGGCGGAACGAGCGGCCCCAGGTAAGAGGGTAGAAAGAGCTGTCTTGTAACTCGCCGATGGCCTGGAGTCTCTCCTGCCATGTCCTAACCCTTTCCCTTTCGCCAGCGGTGAACCTCGTCCAACACCTCTTCTGCTCCCAACGTGTTGATCACATCGCGCGCCGTCAGCCCTCCCTTCCGCGCGACGTTCACGCCGAACGGGACATCGGAGAGACCATCGACCGCATGAGCATCCGGATTGATGCTCACTTTGACCCCCTTGGCTTTGACGGCCCGGCAGACACGCCAGTCGAGGTCGAGCCGGTGTGGGTTGGCATTGATTTCCAGCACCTTGCCGTATTCGGCCGCGGCTTCAATGACCTTCGCCATGTCGACACGATAGCCCTCCCGCGACAACAACAGCCGGCCGGTCGGATGACCCAGCATCGTGACAAACAGATTGGAGAGGGCGCGAACGATGCGCGCCGTCTGTTCTGCTCCCGAGAGATTAAACCGGCTGTGCACCGACGCGATGACGAAATCGAATCGCGCAAGCACGTCATCCGGATAATCCATCGATCCGTCCGCGAGGATATCCGCTTCGATCCCTTTGAACACGGCGATCCCGCTTACTCGTTTTCGTAACGCATCGATCGCCGCATGCTGTTCACGGATGCGGTCTTCCTTCAGTCCATTGGCATAGAAGGCCGATTGGCTGTGATCGGAAATGCCGATATACCGATAGCCGAGCCCTTTTGCGCCCGCGACCATCTCATCGAGCGTTGCCGATCCGTCGCTGGCCGAGGTGTGATTGTGGAAGATGCCCTGGATGTGATCGGCCTCTACCAACGGTTCTAAACGGCCCGCTTCCGCAGCTTCCAGTTCCCCCTCCCCTTCTCGCAACTCCGGTTCAATATATGGAAGGCCCAGCGCGGCATAGAGCGTCGCTTCCGACTCTCCGTCGGGTTTCAACGCACCGGTTTCACCGGTGAGATCCCAGGCCACTCCCCGTCTTGCCGCTCGTTCCGCCAAGGCCGCCAGATGCCGCTCGCTGCCCGTTGAAGTGAGCAGAACGTGCGGGGTGATGGATCGACGTATCTCGACCTGCACTGGAACACCGAGCGCGGACCTGGCCACCACGTGCGTATTCTCCGCAAGGATCTCACCCAATCCTTCGATCTGCTTCAAGGCCCGGCTCACCAACTCGGATCGTTCGCTCGCCACGAGCAGATCGATCGACCGGACGATCTCCATGCGTCGCCGCAGGTCACCGACAAGTGCCACATGCTGGATGCCCGGCTGTGCTTTCAGCCGTTCCACCAACTCGGTGGCCGTCCCGATCACTGTGGCAAAGAGGTGGTAACCTCGTCGCTTCTTCAGTTGAAGGATGCCTTGCTTGATTTTGTCCTGCGTCTTCTGACCAAAGCCCGGGAGCCCGACCAGCCGGTTTTCCACGCAGGCATACTCCAGCTCGCCGACGGTGGTGATGCCCAGCTGTTGCCAGACCGCGGTAATCTTTTTGGGGCCCAGGCCTGGAATGGCGGTCATCTCTAACAAGCCGGCCGGCACGCTTTGTTTCAGCTCTTCGTAATAGTCGAGCCGGCCCGTGCCGACCAACTCAGCGAGTTTTTCCGCGAGCGCGTGACCGATGCCCTTCAGTTCACGAATCCGTCCCGAGGCGACCAGCGCGCCCACGTCCTCCGTCAGCCCCTCAATCGTCCGCGCCGCACTGTAGTAGGCCTGGCTTTTGAAAGGATTCTCCCCTTTGAGCTCGAGTAACAGGCCGATTTCTTCCAGGATACGAGCGATGTACCGCTTATCCATTTCGTTTCCTGCGGCTGGAGGTAAGGCAATTGTTACACACCTGTCGTTTCAACGTCGCATTGTACGGCCTGCAAGGGGTCGCCGCAACGGCACCTTCCGTGCTAGGATGCCCGCATGACACAAAGCCATTGCCTGCGCCCATTCGTAATCGCGAGCCTGGCCATAGGTGCCGCCGCAGTGCTCAGCTTTGCCCTCTGCGGCAGGGCCGATGCCCAGCCGATGCAGGAGTCTACAGCGACCACTGAGCAATCCTGCAGCTTTGGAATGGCCAAAGGACAACCGTCGCAGAAATGTCAGGTACCGTTTCCCCAAGGTTGCGCAGTCGCCAACATCCCGGGCACCACGAAACCCTGGACCACGATTTCCAAGGGCGGCAAAACGCTCTGTCGCTTTGACGAGAAGGCGACCGACTGGAAAACAAAAATCACCGGCTCCTGCGGCCGCTGTTCATCCAGACAGTGCTCCGCTCAGTTCAGCGTCCGGTTTGATTGCTCCACGCGGTAAGGCAACTCACGCGTGACAGGTGACAAGTGACGAGTAAGCGGCTACCCGTCGCGCGTTACCCGTCACTGTTGCTCCATGTCCCTCTCAGAACCCATCAAGAAAGAGGCGAGGGCACTCGGCTTCGACGCGGTCGGCATCAGCCGCATCGTTGAAAGCCATCTGCCATCTGCCATGAGCTCTCAGCCAATCCCACTCTCCGCACCCTCTCCCCCCAGCAGAGGAGAGGGCTGGGGGGAAGGGGCCTCCCGTTTACTCTACAGGCGCCTCTTGGAATGGCTGCAACGCGGCTATCACGGCGCAATGGCCTGGATGGCCCGCGAGCCGGCTCGTCGGGCCGAGCCCCGCCAAGTGTTGCCGGGCTGCAGATCGATCATATCTGTCGGCATGAACTACTACACCGGCCACCGAGCGGACGAACGTCCCGGCTATGGGCGCATCGCCCGTTACGCCTGGGGGCCGGACTACCACCAGGTGATGGGACACCGGCTGGCTCAATTGGAAGAGCGGATCAAGGACCTCGCGCCTGAGGCGAGGACCCTCAGTTATGTGGACACGGGGCCGGTGATGGAGAAAGCCTGGGCCGAGAGGGCTGGTCTTGGGTGGGTCGGCAAGCACAGCAACCTCGTCTCGACGGAATTCGGGTCCTGGCTCTTACTGGGCGAGATCCTGACCACGCTGGAGCTCGATCCGGACGAACCTGGCACGGACCTCTGTGGAAGCTGCAGCCTTTGCATCCGCGCCTGCCCAACCGGCGCGATCGTCGAACCCTATGTGCTCGACGCCCGGCGCTGCATTTCCTATCTCACGATCGAGCTCCGCGATATGGCTGAGGCCATCACGCCGGACCTCGCCCGCGCCATGGGGAACCGAATCTTCGGCTGCGACGATTGCCTCGACGTCTGTCCGTACAATGTCCACGCAAAGGAAACGATAGAACACGCTTTTCATCCCACCTCGATGACGCTCGCCCCGCGCCTCGACGAGTTGGCAGGAATGACGGCGTCGGAGTTCGCGTCGATCTTCGCTAAGAGCCCCATCAAGCGCGCAAAGCACGGAGGCTTCCTCAGGAACGTCGCAATCGCCCAGCGGAACGAACAGCAGGCCGTAGTCGCGTCGGTGACACGACCGACTGCTTAATTTCGGTCCCGGTTCTACTCACTCCTCACGCCACGCACTTCACGTCTCATGCCCCCTCACCTTTGTCCTCTCCCCACAGGGGAGAGGGTGGGGTGAGGGGAATTCTCTTCAAGACATCACTCATAACCCCATCGATCACCCTCTTCATTCTTCTAAGTGATTGGTGGTACCCTAGGCGCACCCTATCAGCGGTTCGCGAGGAGTTTATGCATCCTCCGACGCTTCTGCTTGTGAGCCACGAACCGGTCGCCCGCTCGCTCGTCGAGCAAGCTCTGCACGACACCCCGACTACGATCCTGTCCGCTGAGACGACTGACCAGGCCCTGGAGCTCCTTCGAGATCAGCCGTCGATCGGCCTTATCTTGTGTGACGAACGAGACGGGAGCATCACCTGCCATCGCATCCTTTCGGCCACGCACCAACAACAGGTGCCCATACCTGTGATCGTCATGGGAACCGGCGCGTCGGTCAAAA
>CAZZPI010000198.1:0-5236 GCA_964655865.1 uncultured Nitrospiraceae bacterium | reverse complement strand
CGAATCCGGCCCTTCAGTGAAACCGAGTTGGCCATCAACGAAGCGGACCTAACCTGGGAAGGCCGCTATGCTCGGGCAGATTCACTCGCGGTCATGTTCACACGGGGAGGTCGTCTAACGGGGAGGTCGTCTAACAGGGCGCTTGCGCGATGGCCTCGCGAATTCAAAATCGCGCTGCCAGCGTGAAGCTTGGCTCAAGGCCCCCAGCGGATACCGAACAGCAGCGAGACGCTCGTATTGTCCACAGGGGCAGGCGCATCCAGTGTCAGGTGCTGCAGGCTGACAAGGAGCGTGCTCGAAAGCGCGATGCTTCGGGTGGCTTGATACTCCAGCGACAGACCGAGCGGAATGAAGTGACTCGTGTCGTTCGAATCCACGCGCTGCCCTCGGATGGTGGTGTCGAGTGAGGCGTGAACGAGCCCGATGCCGGCAAAGGGGACTAGGTTCATGCCGTTGTCGAAGCGGAGATGGTATCGGGCCGCGCCGGCGATCGCGATTTGAGTCAGGTCACCCGTCGGCGAAAGAAGCATCATGGGCCCGAACGAAAAGTTCCGGTCCAGATAGTAATCCAGGTTGAAGCCGAGCGTAAACACGGTGCCGTTTACTGTTCCGCTCGTAAAACCGAGGTCCGTTCCGAAACCCCACTGATTGGCTTGGGCGCGCGCATCCGCCACGTTGAGCACGAGGAAGCCGGCACAGACGATCGGGAACATCAGCGCAATTCGCTTCGCACCTTGAAATCTTGTCATCGACACCTCCACGACTTCGGCGATACGGCGCGGACTCTACCACAGACCTTCAGCATCGACAAGTTAACCGCACTATCCGTCCCTCATGGATGATCGTGACTTGCGTGTGTGTTGTCACCCTTGGCGAGTCCTTGCATCTCCACCGCTCGGTCCTTGTGCGACCTCTGGCTCTCATGCTGGTGCCTCGCTTTCGGACAGGGGGGCGCCAGGAACAGAAAATGATTTTGCGAGGAGAGGGCGATCCGGTCATACTGACGGAAGCCATGCCAAAGCAGGACGTGTTGCACTTCAAAGCGGGTGGATTGCCGGATCGGTACAACGACGGCTCGTACCTGAGGCAGAACGTCCGTTGGCATCAAGAAGATAGCCCCTACAAAGCCGGCCTCGTATTGGAGATGCTCCGACGTGCGCGTCTGGATTTCACCACCTGCGCGGACGTGGGATGCGGAGCCGGGCGCGTCGCGTCGATTCTTGCCGAGACCTTCAGCGATAAAAACTTTTCTGCCTTTGACCTGTCGCAGGATGCGGCTCGGTTTTGGGACGACAACGCCGTGCCAAACCTCACCTTTTCTGTGCGGAATATTTGCGACGTGCCAGGGGCCTTCGATCTCATATTGTGCTTGGACGTCTTCGAGCATGTCGACGATTACATCGGGTTCTTGCGCCAATTGAGAACACGAGGGTCGAAATTTATATTCAACGTTCCGCTGGATCTAAGCGTGGGGAAGCTCGTGAGCGGAGGATTACGCTTTGTTCGGGAGGAAGTGGGGCATCTTCACTACTTCAACGCGTACACTGCGATCGAAACCCTGAAATATGCGGGATACCGGATCGAGCACTCTTTTTTGAGTGCCGCGTTCAAACGTACTCCGCCGCGAAACATTCGGCAGGCCATCATGCTCGTGCCAAGGTGGCTCACGTCGGTTTTGGGAGACAGACTGTCCGCGCTCCTGACCGGCGGGTACAGCTTGGTCGTCCTCGCATCGAACCCGGAGATGCGACATGGAATGGCTAGGCCTGGGACGGTCGACATCGGTCTCGGATGAGACACCTGGGCCTGTTGAGTGTCGCTCTCTCGGGCTGTGGGCCCTCGGTACGGCAGGGTGTTGAGCAGGCTGTCCGCGCCGCTCCAACAAGAAGTCTGACCTTCTGTCACGCATGTTGATCTATGTCCTGAAAGAAATCTTGCAGAACTGCGCCGTGTGCATGGCTTGGGCGGCGAAGCTCGCCCGGCGGTACCATTCAACAGGTCCTGATGCCGACCCGGAAGCCGCGAAGCGCACGGTCGCTTCCTACTCCCTGTTCTCGCCCCTGATTGGGAAGGAGATACTCGAAATCGGTCCAGGCCAGAGCCTGAAGGTGCTCGAGCAGGCTCTCGCGCAAGGAGCGAAGACCTGTACCGCAGTGGATGTCGTGGAGTACGTGTCCGAAGAGCGGGCGAGGAAAAGCGGAGTCGACTACCGCGTTTACCGAGGCCAGGAGTTGCCTTTCGCAGCTTCCCGGTTCGATCTCATTTGGTCGTCGACTGCGTTCGAGCATCTGCGATATCCCGCCGTGACCGTGGCGGAATGTTTCAGAGTGCTTCGATCCGGAGGTCTCCTGGTGGCTCGGATCGATCTGGCGGATCATTCGTTTTATCCTGCGCCTGATCCGCGACGACTGTTTGACGGGCTCAAGTATCCCACCTGGTTGTGGAATCTGATGAAGTGGAATCGAAGTTCCTATGTCAACCGCTTGCGGAAGTCCGACTGGCTCCGACTCCTTACGCATGCAGGTTTTCGCATCACACGCTGCCAGCCTTCAGAGAGCCAGGAGGTCGATCGTCTGCGCGCCCAGCTTCGTTACCTCCGTCCCTATTCCCGCGAGGATGCCATCACCTCGGCGATCTATCTTTGCGCCCAAAAACCCTAGCTTGCACGCAAGCCAAGTGTTGACATTGTCAGGGGTTTCGGTGATCAACTATCCTCACGACAACGCTTTTGGCGAGACGTTTTCCTGTGGCTCCACCAGGCATGACTCCCAAAGAAGCGGCTGAGGCGCTGTACGCCATCTTGCCGAAGGCGCTGTCGCCGAATCTCCTAGAGGACTATGGTATTGGGGCGACGGACGAGCAAGCGCGGGTGATAACTCGGGAGGTGCTATCGGTCAATCTGTATTGGATCTATGCGGCGGTCGAAGCGCACATTCCCCGCGAGTACCGTGCCGTGTTGTTCGAGTACCTCGTGGGATTGATCCACGAATCGTGGCAAGAAGGCTTTCAGCAGGGGGCTGCATCTTGGGAAGACTATCTGCGAGATATGGAAGAACGATGTCGTCAATATGCCGGCTTGATGGTAGAGAGCCCCGCTCCCCTCGCCGTAGCTCAACGCATGGGAGAGATACTGGAGGAACAGGGGACGCTCCGTTCGGAAGACCAATCTCAACTCCTGGCGCTGTTGACGGACCTTGTCCCCATTGACCAGTACGGAGCCTTGTTGGAAGAAGCGTGACGAGATGAGGTCGCGAATCCGGACGACTATCCGCAACATGAGCGAATCGTTCAACGACTGAATTCAGTCCGAACTCTTACAGATAGCGACGGCTCGTCACTTCCACCCGCGCATTCAACTCATACAGCAGCGGGACGCCGGTCGGGATGTTCAGCTCGAGTACCTGCTCTTTGCTGAGCTGATCGAGCTGCATGACGAGGGCGCGCAGGCTATTGCCGTGGGCGGCGATGAGAATCGTCTCGCCCCGTAGCAGGTGGGGTTTGATGCGGGCTTCATAATATGGCAGCACGCGGTCCGCGGTGTCCTTCAAGCTTTCCCCGCCCGGAGGCCGTACGTCGTAGCTTCGGCGCCAGATCTTCACCTGCTCCGCGCCGTACTTCCGTGCGGTCTCGGCTTTATTCAGCCCTTGCAAGTCGCCGTACATCCGCTCGTTCAACGCCTTGTCTTTTTCGATCGGGATCGAGGTCTGGCCGATCGTTTCCAGTACGATCCGCAAGGTCTCGTTCGCCCTGGTCAGCACGGATGTGAAGGCTCGGTCGAATTTCACACCCGCCAGTTTCATGCCCGCCGCTTTGGCTTCCTCGATCCCCTTCGAAGAAAGGGGCACGTCCACCCAGCCGGTAAAGCGGTTTTCCAAGTTCCATTGGGATTCACCATGCCGCAGCAACACTAACGTCGCCATAGCTATGTCCTCCGCCCTGAAGGCTCCCCAAGTCTAGCGGCGAGCATCGGACCTGTCCAGCGTAACGGGTTCTTGCAATCGCGAGGGTCCCGTCAGTACGATTCCGCCGGTCGGTTGTTTGGGGAGGATTCCGTTCATGACTCCTTCTTTTCCCTCACCTCGACCTGCCGGGGAGCACCTTGCCCAGTGGTGGATGGAGATCAGTGACCGGCTCACGGTCGGCGATCGGGCTGGCGCATTCTTTCGGCAAGCGCTGGGTTCCGGGGGCATCTTGGAGCGCCTGGCGGTGGTCGGGGCCGACATTGACTACGTGCTGTTCGTGCTCCTGCGCTATTGGGTACCGACCGTCCTGCCGCCTACGGGGCGAGAACGCCTCACAAAAAACGATGTGGACTATTGGCTCGAATCCGAACAGATTTTGAAGGCGGCTGTCGTCAGGTTGCGGGAGCTGAAGCCGCTGATCGAGTTGTTGACCTCCCAGAATCCGCTCGGAGCGGACCAACAGGGGACGACGAAAGGTGGGGCGCCGGCGGTGGAAGTCGAGCTGGCCAGCATGCTGGAGGGAATCGCTGAGGTGGCGGGCGGATACGGTGGGCCGGATTACACTTCAGTGATCAAGAACTTCGATCCCATCCCCCTCCGGCAAACGCAACCCTTCAAGCACAACAAGAAGCACAGCGCGGAATTGTGGGTCGTATTTCTTTTGCGGGAACACTTCAAGACCTTTGGGTTGGGGAAGGATCGGTACTGGCCATTAGTCGCCGCAATTTGTACGCCCGCCGGAATCCTCCAGCCGAACGGTCAGCCGTATACAGGGGATGAGCTGAAGTCCTGGTGGCAGAAACACTGGCCTCGGACCTACACGCAACTCGATCAGCGGCAGACCGTTACCCCCGAGCTGAGCGGAGAAGCGTACCAGAAGGATTTCGAATGGTACCGGGCTTGGCTCACCTGGCAGCGAAGGCGGCGACCGATCTCCTCTACTTGACCGCTCGCGAACAGCCTGCCCTTTATTCGCACCATCGCCATCCCGCCCATTTGATAAGAGACGGCTGTAACCTCCCGCGTTGGAGGCCCCTCGAGTGAGCCGCCCCATTCTTCTTATACGGCGATCCTGAATTGCGGGCGACGGTTGAGTGACGGAGTTGGCGAGCGTGTGTGATTCGTCAAAACAATTGGTGATCCCCTACCCTTGCTGGCAAACTGGCTTGAGTGGATCGGGCAGGAAGATTCTCTGAGCTCATAAAAAAAGAAGCTGTGCAATTCATGCTCAGAATATCCGCTCTCCCGTTGCTGGCGCAGGGCCGATCGAGTCG
>CAZZPI010000197.1:0-5255 GCA_964655865.1 uncultured Nitrospiraceae bacterium | reverse complement strand
CCCTCGATATCTGCGACGGCTACAGAGGTCAAAATGAGTTTTTCCGCAGCCTGCTGGAAGCGGCTTGGCAGGGCCCTCAGCGCACGCGTCGAGGGAGCTTAAGCAGCGCTCTTTATAGGAACGATGCCTGTGTCGGGCCAACTGCGGCCGTCAAGCGAGCACTCCTATGATGCTCCTTCCGAGCTTGCTCGTATGGCCTTCCCCGCAAGCGGTAGTCTGGAACTGTCCCCAACTGCGCGCATCGACCGAGCGCCGCCCGTAGTGTAGCCGTTTAATACGTCCGGGCGCGGGGTCTGCGAGCAAGGGGACAGTCCAGACCACCCTCTTGCCTCTCTTGTTCCCCTTCTTGACTGCCTTTTCAACCGGCTCCTATAATCACTCGACATTTCGTGGCCCATCCTACTGATTCCGCGATGAAAATGGCTGAGTTCACCCACTTTGATGAATCGGGACGAGCCCGGATGGTCGACGTCGGCGGCAAGGTCTCCACTGATCGGATTGCCTCAGCCCAGGCCAAGGTCTTTCTCCTGCCGGACACACTTGAGAAAATCAGGCGAGGGAAGATCGCCAAAGGTGATGTGTTGGCCGTAGCACAGGTCGCAGGGGTGATGGGAGCCAAGAGGACCCCGGAATTGATTCCCATGTGCCACCCGCTCTTGCTGACGAGCGTCGATATCTCCTTCAAAGAAGAGCCGCAGCCCGATCGGGAAGGGCGCTGCTCTATCACGATCACGGCCACGGTCAAGACGACCGGCCAAACCGGCGTCGAGATGGAAGCCATGACAGCCGTGTCCGTTGCCGCCTTGACCATCTACGACATGTGTAAGGCGGTGGATCGGGGGATGAGTTTCAGCGACATCTATCTGCTCTCGAAGTCGGGTGGAAAGTCGGGAACCTACACAAGGGGAGCGCGAATAGCGAGCAGCGAATAGCTGGCGGCAAAGGAGTGGTGTTCGGGTTCTATCATGGTTACGGTCAAACTGTTCGGCATGATGAAATCGCTGGCTGGCAATCAGAGCTCATTGTCGCTCGAGCTTGCCGACGGGGGGCGCGTGAAGGATCTTGTTGCGGTCTTAGATGCCGGGCATCCGCAGATCGGAGAACTGGTTCACAAGAAGAAGGTCCTGGTGTCGGTGAATCAGGAGATCGCGCACGAGGATACGGAAGTTCGAGATGATGATGAGGTGGCGTTGCTTCCTCCTTTTGCCGGGGGCGCACCAATGGAGATGAACGCCGACGACGCGCAGTTGGTGAGAGTTCAACGCGAGAACTTCTCCGTGGACGAGGAGATCAACCGGGTGCGGGGTCGGTCAAAACGCATCGGGGGCATCGCCATCTTCCTCGGGACCGCACGCGACCGATCGAAGGGGCGGGATGTGGACAGCATCACCTTCGAATACTACGAAGGAATGGCTCAGAAGAAGTTACGCGAGATCCGGGAACGGGCTCTCAAGGACTTCGACATTCTCGAGCTTGTGATCGTTCATCGCTACGGCGAGATCTCGATCGGGGACAACATCGTGCTCATCATCGCAGGGGCCGAGCATCGAGCCGACGCGTTCCGCGCCTGCAAGTGGGCGATCGATGAGTTGAAGCAGATCACACCGATTTGGAAGCTCGAACATACTCCGGAAGGCGAAGTGTGGGTCGAGGAGCATCCTTAACCCTGTGACGCGGGTAACCCATTGCAACCTTGGGAGCAATGGGTCCCGGTGACGAGCGGGAGATGGGTCCACAATCACCTGACCGTGCTTCATATCCAACGGTCGCTGATACATTCGACCGGCCGTTGCGAAGTCTGCGCCTTTCCGTTACCGACCGCTGCAACCTGCGCTGCAAATACTGCATGCCGGAAGAAGAGTACGCCTGGCTGCCCAAGGAGACGATCCTCTCGTTCGAAGAACTCGCGAAGGTGGCCGATCTGTTTACCCAATTAGGTGTCGACAAGGTCCGGTTGACCGGCGGCGAACCGTTGTTGCGACGCGACCTACCGAAGTTCGTCCGGTTGTTGACGCAGAATCATCGGATCAAAGACCTCGCCTTGACCACGAACGCCGTGTTGATGGCGGACCAGGCCGAAGCGCTCTATCATGCCGGATTGCACCGTGTGACGATCAGTCTGGATACCTTGCGGCCGGAGCGCTTTCGGGCGTTAACGAAGCGGGATCACCACCATAAGGTGTTCGCCGGTATCGAGGCGGTCATCCGCGCGGGCTTCGCGGGGCTGAAGTTCGACACGGTCGTCATCAAGGGGTTCAATGACGATGAACTCGTCCCCTTGATCGAATACGGCAAGCGCCTCGGCGGAGAAATCCGGTTCATCGAATACATGGACGTCGGCGGCGCCACCTACTGGTCGATGGATCAGGTGCTCTCCCGCGCCGAGATCCTCGAACGGCTGGCCGATTACTACGGGCCGGTCGAAGCCATAATCGATGAAGACAGCTCCGCGCCGGCCCAACGGTTCTGCTTACCGGATGGCACCGTCTTCGGAATCATCCCATCGACAACGACCCCGTTCTGCGCCACCTGCGACCGTAGTCGCGTGACGGCCGACGGCTTATGGTATCTCTGTCTCTACGCCAAGGATGGGATCGACCTCGGCGGGCCGTTGCGCAACGGTGCGACGGACGATGAGCTGAAGGCCTTGATCCGCTCGGTGTGGGAGTGCCGGAAAGATCGGGGCGCCGAGGAACGCAAGGCCCTGGAGGCCGTCGGCCTTCGAGAAGCGCGCTTGATCGGGATTGACCGGTTGCGCGAAGATCCGCACCTGGAAATGCATGCCCGAGGCGGATGACCAGCGCCGCCGCGGTCATTCCTGGGCTGGGTGATGCCTGACACCTCGTTCCTCACTATCCTGAGTTTGGGTTTTGTGTTGGGGCTCCGTCATGCGTTGGATGCCGACCACATCGCCGCGGTGTCGACGCTGCTGGCCCGGCGGCCCAGTCTGAGAACGTCGAGCACCGTAGGCTTCTTCTGGGGACTGGGGCATACGCTGACGCTGTTCACGCTCGGCATCACCGTGATCGCGCTCAACGTGCGGCTGCCGGCGCCGTTCGCTACGGTGTGCGAAATCGGTGTAGGGGTCATGTTGGTTATACTCGGCCTCTCGCTTGCTCGCCGGATGTATCGGGATCGATGGCACCTGCACCCCCATGATCACAAGGGGGAACGCCATCTCCATTTGCACCGGCATGGGATGAGCCCTGCGCATGACCATACCCATTGGGCGCGGGGCGCCGTTCGTCCGCTCATCGTGGGGATGGTCCATGGTCTGGCCGGCTCCGCTGCGTTGTTGATCGTCGTGCTGTCGTCGGTCGAGACGGTCACCCAAGGAATGGGTTACATTTTGGTGTTTGGACTGGGGTCGATCGTGGGCATGATGCTCCTGGGAATTGTTCTCACCATTCCCATCGTCTGGTCGATGGAAAGAGGTCAGCGCGGCTTGGTCGCCCTTCAAACGGTCGCCTGTGCGATGAGTATCGTCTTGGGGATGATGATGGTCGTCCGTATCGGGTTCGGCGCCGGTCCTCTTTCATGAATTCCCGCAAGCAGCTTCCCTTTGCCACCCGGCTCAACATCTCAAACGGGGGAAACTTCGTGCGAGCACAGGGGACGTGTGATATCCTGCCCATACAGAAATACAGTCAAGGCGCAGCGCTGGAGGCTCGCGGAGAACGGCAGTGAAGATTCGGGTCTTGGGGTGTCATGGGTCCGACCAGGTGGTCGCGGGACCACAAGGGCTGCTCCAGTGTGGGACCTGCGGATTCCTCGTCAATGATTCGGTCCTGATCGACGCGGGGACGATCGGGTCGAGGCTGGATTTGGCCGAGCAGAAGCGCATCCGCCACGTTCTCCTCTCCCATCTCCATTTTGACCATATCAAAGACCTCCCGATGCTGGCGGACAACCTGGTCGGGGAGGAAGGGCCCGCCGTGGAGGTTACCAGTATCCCCGAAGTACTCAAGGGATTGGGCGCGCACATTTTCAACGGCGAGGTGTATCCGGACTTTTTCCGCTTGCCCTCCCCTGATCGGCCGGTGTTCCAATCGCGATCTCTCTGGTCCGGAACCCAATCGTCTCTCGATCGGTTACGCGTCACCCCCATCCCCGTCAATCACCTCGTGCCCACCGTAGGATTCTTGATCGATGATGGAACCGTCTCCTTTGCTTATAGCGGAGATACCTACGTGACCGAGGAGTTCTGGCGAGTGGCCTCCCAACAAAGAAACCTCAAAGCTCTGTTGGTGGAGACGTCGTTCCCGGAGCAAGAAATCGAACTGGCCCGGGTCAGTAAACATCTGACGCCCCGATTGCTCGCCGACGAGTTGCGGAAGTTCGATCGGCCGGATGTCCCGGTGTATGTGTATCACATGAAACCGCGGTTTCGTGGCCAGATCATCCGGGAGCTGAACGCCCTGGGCCGGCGGAATTTGACCGTGCTCGAGGAAGGGCAGACCATCACGCTGTAACGATCCATGGCATGGTTTAAGAAAGAGAAGCCCGAGGCCGCGGAGCCGCCGAGGCGAACGAAGTTCGCCGAGGGCATGTGGTTGAAATGCAACCACTGCCGGGAGATCGTCTACCGGAAGGAAGTGGAGCGGAATAACAAGGTTTGCCCGAAGTGCGACTACCATTTCCCCATTTCCGTGATGGAGCGCATTTCGCTGCTCGTGGATCTTGGAACCTTCAAAGAATGGGACGCGACCTTGGAACCCTTGGATCCGCTTGCGTTCGAGGATACCCGGTCATACCGCGAGCGCCTGAAAGCCCAGCAGGAGAAAACGGGACGGAAAGATGCCATCGTCATCGGTGAAGGCACCATCAATGGGCGAAAGGTGGCGCTTTGTGTATTCGATTTTTCTTTCATGGGCGGCAGCATGGGTTCCGTGGTCGGGGAGAAGATCAGTCGAGCCGTGGATCGCGCGCTGGAAGGTCGTCTACCGTTGATCCTGGTCACAGCCTCAGGAGGGGCACGGATGCAGGAGGGCATCTTGTCGTTGATGCAAATGGCGAAAACGTCCGCGGCCCTGGCTAAGTTGGGCGAAGCGAAATTGCCCTTTATTTCCGTGCTGGCGGATCCGACGTTCGGCGGGGTCACGGCCAGCGTGGCTATGCTCGGAGACGTGATCGTGGCGGAACCGAAGGCGTTGATCGGATTCGCCGGTCCGCGCGTGATCGAACAGACGATCAAGCAGCAGCTCCCCGACCAATTTCAACGCGCGGAGTTCCTGCTCGAACATGGAATGATCGAC
>CAZZPI010000196.1:3440-5255 GCA_964655865.1 uncultured Nitrospiraceae bacterium | reverse complement strand
GCGCACGACCTCTACCCGGTGGTTCGGGCCCGGGCCGAGGTTGCCACGCCGCCCCGGGTGGCGCTCCTGAACGAAATCGACGCGGAGGCCCGCGGGTACGATCCTCGGATCAAAAATGTCATGGCCTCGTTCAACACGGAATACAAGATCGTGCTCGTGGACACGTCCGACGGGACTCTCGTGGGCGACATCCAGCCTCTCTCTCGGTTGCAGATCATGTGCATCGCCGAGGAGGATGGGAACCGGCAGGTCGGCACCTATGGAGGGGGCGGCAGGGTCGGGTTTGAGTTTTATCGCGAGGGGAAACGTCATCTCGCCTTCGCTAGGGAGGCCGCGCGTCAGGCCATCCTCAACCTCAGAGCGGTGGCTGCGCCGGCCGGAGTGATGCCGGTCGTGCTCGGCGGCGGCTGGCCCGGTATCTTGCTGCACGAAGCCATCGGGCACGGTCTGGAAGCGGACTTCAACCGAAAGAGAACGTCCGCCTTTTCGAATCTCGTCGGCCAACGAGTGGCGTCGGAAGTCTGCACGGTCGTCGATGATGGAACGCTGCCCTCGCGCCGGGGCTCGCTGAACATGGATGATGAAGGGACCCCGACGAGCCGGACGGTCCTGATCGAAAAAGGCATCCTGCGCGGCTACATCACCGACAAGCTGAACGCACGGCTGATGGGAATCCCGCTCACCGGCAACGGTCGTCGGGAGAGTTATCAGAGTGTCGTGCTGCCGAGGATGACCAACACCTTCATGCTGGCAGGCGAGTCGGATCCGCAGGACATCATCCGGTCAGTGAAGCGAGGGCTGTATGCGGTCTCGTTCGGGGGCGGGCAGGTGGACATCACCAACGGGAAATTTGTCTTTTCCGCGAGCGAAGCCTACCTGATCGAAGACGGGCAGGTGACGAAGCCGGTGAAAGGCGCCACCCTCATCGGCAACGGTCCGGAGATTCTCACCAAGGTTTCGATGGTCGGGTGCGATTTGAAGCTGGACGAAGGCATCGGCACGTGCGGCAAAGAAGGGCAGTCGGTGCCGGTGGGGGTCGGCCTGCCGACCATCCGCATCGATGAGATCACGGTCGGGGGAACTAACGCATAGTTCTGAGTGCTGAGTGTTGAGCCCTAACTTTTTAATTCTGAATTATGAATTCTGAATTGACAAGACTTGTGGTACCTCGCTGCGTGCTGGTCACTGTGAGTTCAGATCGCTGAAAGACAAGAGATAAAGACTTATGGCTGACTATGAGCAACTGGCAGTAGATCTCCTCGCACGCGCCAAACGATGTGGTGCGACGGAAGCCGATGTCATGGTCGCGGAAGGGGACAATCTCTCGGTGCAGGTCCGGCTTGGAACGGTCGATCGGCTCACCAAAGCCAGAGAAAAGCAACTCGGCCTGCGCGTGTTCTTCGGACATAAGTCCGCGAGCGCGTCCACCTCGGATTTTTCGCCGGAGTCGCTCGACCGATTCGTCGCCGACACCTGCGCGCTGGCGCGAGCGGTGGTGGAAGATCCGGTCTCGGGGTTGCCGCAGTCCGACATGCTGGCCCGCGGGGTTCCCGATCTCGACTTGTGCGACGATCGACAGCTGCGGACCGACGAGCACATCGATCTGGCCAAGCGGGCCGAGGCGGCAGCCTTGGCAAAGGATCCGCGGATCACCAATTCAGAGGGGGGTGAATTCGCCTCGTCGGTCGGCCGGGTGCTGTACGCCAGCAGCCAGGGGTTTGTGGGACAGTACCGCAGTTCGAGCTTCTCGCTCTCGGTGTCTCCGATCGCGTCGTCACCGAACGACGGGGCAATGCAGCGAGATACCTGGTACGG
>CAZZPI010000196.1:0-3430 GCA_964655865.1 uncultured Nitrospiraceae bacterium | reverse complement strand
CCGGAATCGATCGGCGAGGAGGCGGCGAGGCGGACGATTCGGCGGCTCGGGGCGAGGAAGATCGTGACGCAACGCGCGCCCGTGGTGTTCGATCAAGAAACCGCGGGCAGTCTCTTGGGCAATCTCTGTAGCGCGGTGTCCGGCTATGCGCTGTACAAAGGCGCCTCATTTCTCGTCGGGCACTTGGGCAAACGACTGGCGCCGGACTTTGTCACGGTCTATGACGACGGCCGCAGGGTCGGAGGGCTCGGGTCGAAACCGTTCGACGGCGAAGGGCTTCCCACGCGGAAGACAACGGTGTTGGATCGCGGCGTACTCTCCAGTTATCTGCTCGATACGTATTCGGGTCGGAAATTAGGACTGGCCTCGACCGGCAACGCATCACGGTCTATCGGGGAAAGTCCCACGGTCGGCCCGACGAACCTTTATCCGGTGCCGGGCACGAAAACGCCGGAAGAGATCATCGCCACGGTCCGTCAGGGACTGTACGTGACGGAGCTGATCGGCTTCGGCATCAATATGGTCACAGGAGACTACTCGCGCGGGGCCTGCGGCTTTTGGATCGAGAACGGGGAACTGGCCTATCCGGTGGAAGAGATCACGATCGCAGGCAATCTGAAGGACATGTATGCGAACATCGAACTCGTCGGGAACGACCTGGTCTTTCGGGGACGGATCGCGAGCCCGACGCTCAAGATCGCGGAAATGACCATCGCAGGAAACTAGCTTATAGCGAATAGCTGATAGCGAGTAGCCAGAAGCGAATGGCTTCTTGCTGTCCGCTGCAAGCTACCGGCTATTCGCTATGCGCTATGCGGAGGAGGGCTTATGGCTGACATCAAGGACACCATGGTGCAATACCAAAGCAACGGCGTCACGGTCAGAGCCTATGTGGCGGCGCCCAACGTCAAAGAGAAACGACCGGCCGTCATTGTGGTCCAAGAATGGTGGGGGCTCAATGAGCACATGAAAGACGTGGCCCGCCGCTATGCGAACGAGGGCTACATCGCCGTGGTCCCGGATCTCTATTCGCGTTTAGGGAACAAAGTCACCGCCAATCCCAATGAAGCGGGGCAGCTCATGAACTCCTTGAAGCAGGAGGACGGTCTCAAGGACCTCAATGCGACGGTCGCGTACGTGAAGACATATCAGGGGGTGGATGCGACGCGCATCGGCGTGACCGGCTTTTGCATGGGCGGCTCCTACGCCCTGATGCTCCCCTGCGTGAACAGAGATATCAAGGCCGCGGTGCCGTATTACGGCCAGGTCCCGAATCCGGATACCCCGCTGCAGCAGTTGGCCTGTCCTGTCCTGTATATCTATGGAGAGGACGACGGATGGATTACCAAGGCGGACGTGCAACGGTTGGCGGCCGCCTTGAAAAAATACAACAAGCCGGGCGAGGTCAAGACCTATCCCGGCGCGCCGCATGCGTTCTTTAACGATTCGAGAAAGGACGTGTACAAATCCGCAGAAGCCAAGGATGCGTGGATGCGGACCTTGGCGTTCTTCAAGCAGCACCTCAAGAGCTAATGGCTGATAGCCAATAGCGTATAGCCTAGAGCTACTAGCTACCTGCTATTCGCTGTTCGCCAGAGAGAGGCAGAATGGCGTTGAATGCTGAAGACGGAAAGAAGATGCTCCAGCTTGTCACGTCGCGGTACGACGATCGGCGCTGGCGCAAGAAAATCGAAAAGACGTTGAGCTTCCCGCAATCCGGTGTCGGCGATGAGGTGCAGCAGCAGATCTTCATGTATCTCAAGATGGGACTCAAAGCGTACAAATCCCGCCGGGCCGATCCCGACTCCTGGATCGTCGGTGGCTTCGCGACCAAAGAGGTGATCGAGCGCGCCAAGTTCCAACCCTCCCTGGTCGGCAAGGACATCGCCAAGGAACAGGTCGAGTTTCTCGGGACCGATCCCGGATCCGAGGTCGATGAAGCCTGGTGGGACGACATGCTGGTGTCATGGTTTGAAGAGCCGGAAGAGGAGAAGAAAGACGGGCAAGCTGCTGAGGAGGCTCGAGCGAATGACGAGAAAGCCGACAGACCCTCCACCGAATCCGCAAAAGATCCCGCCAAGGCTTAGGCCTGCCTAAACCCCCGGCATCGCCACGCAGTTTTCTATAACAATCATCTAGCAAACGCCTCCTCTCCCGGGGTGCCCATTGCTCCGTCCAATGCAATGGGCCATGGAGAGGATTCAGGTGAGGGGGGCCTAGGAACTGAACAGATCCATTTGCGCCGGTTTCGGCGGGTCGAGGTAGAGCGTCGTCGCAGGAACCGGGTCGCTGTCGCCCGAAGCCTTCGGCTGGCTGTGCTTGTCGAGAAAGGCCTTCAGTTTCTTAAAGTCCTCCCGCAAGGGCGCCAGCAAGCCTCCCTGGTGCAATGCGGCGGCCGGATGGAGGAGCGGGAAGATCACAAAGTCCTTCATGTAAAACGCCTGCCCGCGCACTTTCGTAATCCCGACCTTCCGTTCCAGCAGCGTCTGCGTCGCCCAATTGCCGAGCGTGCAGACAAGCTTGGGCCGGATCATTTGAATCTGCTGCATCAGGAACGGCTTGCAGGTCTCGACTTCGTCCGGCTCCGGATCTCTATTATTAGGAGGGCGGCATTTGATGACGTTGGCAATATAGATATCAGATCGCGATAACCCCGCCGATTGCAGCAGATCGTTTAAGAGCTTTCCTGCCGCGCCGACGAACGGCTCCCCTTGCTGATCTTCATGAAAGCCCGGCCCCTCGCCCACGAACATGATCGACGCGTGCGGATTACCGACGCCGAACACCACCTGCGTCCGGCCCAGTTTGGAAAGTTTGCACCGTTGGCAATTGTGGAGGGACTTGGCCAGTTCTTGAAGCGTCATCGGCGGCGCCAGCACCGGTGAGGGGACCGGAAAGTTCGGGCGAATCTTAGGCAGATGGAACAGGCTTGTCAACCGGAGGAGAGCAGGCTCTGGTTGGTCATTTGTGTGCCCTGTGTTTGGACAACTTCCTTCGGCACATTCCGTTCTAGAGTTTGTCCCTGATCGCTATCCTTTTCGGAAATGCGAATGATAAGCGTAAGAGTGGCACCGGTAAGTATGGTCACCCCGTTGGAGCCGATAGCCGACCACTAGGGCCATTTTCCACACTGTCGTCAGGGCCCTTTAGTCCACCCTCCAGGAAAACGTCTCTTCACCTCGCCATCTCCCCCATATCTAGGGAAGAGGAGAAAGAAAAGGGGGATTTTCAACGCGTGTTTAGTTGATGTCACAAGGACACCTCACATGGCAGAAATGGCTGAGAAATGGCTCTGAGTGCCGCTTGACAGGAAATAACGTGCGAGCGTAAAGTGGCCGACCTCTTGTTGCTGCCTAAGGAATGTTTCCAGGCTGAAGGGAGCAGAGGCAGACAAAGGCAGAGTCGAGACGTTATGAGAGCGCCCACGACC
>CAZZPI010000195.1:0-5291 GCA_964655865.1 uncultured Nitrospiraceae bacterium | reverse complement strand
GTGTGTCCCGTGGTTAGGCCGCACTTTCTTGGTGGGGAGCGAGACGATCACGCGCTTTGTCTTTCCCAGGCTGCGCAGATTCTTGCGAGTGCGGCGGAGCCGGCCTCGCGGCGCAGGCCTCTGCGCACTACGCGGGCAAATAGCCGTTGCCGCGGAACCATGTGATCGCGTCGCGAATGGCCTGCTCGACCGAGTTGCGCGGGTAATCCAGCTCGCGGATGCCTTTCGAGCAGTCATAATGTTGCATGTGCTGCAAAACCTCGATGAAGAAGCCGGGCACCGGCGCAGGCCGGCGGAGGATCGTCCGAAACGCCCACTCACCGACCTTTGAGCCGTAGCGCGCAACCTCGAACGGCGCCGGGAACAGCGGGGGCATCACGCCCGCCACTCGGGCGATCAGCAGGCATAGATCCTTCTGCGTCGTGTTCCAATTCCCCAGAATGTAACGCTCGCCGACTTTGCCGCGCTCGGCCGCTTTAATCATCCCTGCCGCCACGTCCCGCACGTCAATGACATTGGTCTGGCCTGGGATATAGCCCGGCATCATCCGCTTCGCGATCATCAGGATCTGCGTTCCGCTCGTTGGCCGGCCGTCGAACGGCCCGAAAAAGGCCGTCGGGTTCACGACCACCGTCGGCACTCCCGTCTTCGCCGCCTCCAGCACGGCGTGCTCCATGGCAGCCTTGGCCATGAGGTAGGGATTGTTGGGGTAGCGGGAGACGAAGGGGCAGTCTTCAGTGGCCGGCCGGTTGGCGTCCGGCGGAAAGCCGATCGTCGTAAGCGTGCTGCCGAAGACCAGCCGCTCGACGGAGGCGCCTCGACACGCGTCAAGCACGTGCTTGGTTTCCTCGAGCGCCTGCGCGACGGCGGCTGTGGCAGGGATTGTCTCAGTGGGATAATACGCCGCGCAATGATAGACGACGCGGACTCCGGCGCAGGCCTGAGCCAGGGATGCGGCATCGCGCAGATCGCCGTCGACCCGTTCGACCTCCAGACCGTGGAGCGCCACATGGTGGCGCTTGGCTTGCGCGGCCGACTGGATCGAACGTACGAGCACGCGCACCTGGTCCCCTCGATTCAGGAGCGCACGAACCAGGTTGGCTCCAAGCAGCCCCGTTGCACCCAGCACGAGGACTTTCATGAACCACCCGCTCGCTTCGGCGTAATCGCCGCTGCGTCATTTTAACGTATTGGAGTTCTCAGAGGCCATCAGGAAGGCGTGCGGTTTCCTGTCGAACATGATCCACACCCCGGATCCCTTGCAGCCTGCCCACGGACAGCGTCTATCCCGTCACGTATGCTCCACCGTGGTGTCACTCGACAGACCCCCCGTATGGGTCACCAGGGTGACCAGCGCAGAGCGCGACGACGGACAGACTCGAATCGACCAGCCGGCCGCGCGGGTGTCCCTGCAAAGTCCACATTGTATCCTACCCGTTGTCTTACGCGGCTCTCAGGAGTCTGGCAAACACCGCGAGTCTGGAAGCCCTATCCCGGCGCACCTTCACCTCTCCACCTGATAACCGAGACAGCCAACCAAGCGGGGATATCCGGAGCGCTCCGGTTTATGACATGCGTGTCGATCATGGTCGGTCGCACGTCGGTGTGCCCCAAGAGCTCTTGCACCGTCCGACTATCGTAGCCGTCCTCCCGCAGGTGGGTGGCAAACGAAGGTCGCAATGCCTGACAGCTCGCCGGTTTCGCGATCCCCACTTTGAGCCGCGCCTCTTGCCTCGCCTCCTGCATGACGGATTCGTGAAGGTGGTGGCGCCGCTCCTTTCGTCAGCGGCTCACTGTACTGGCTTGAGGCCAGGAACACCCATTGCCAACCCCACTCCTTGCCCGCGTTGGGGTCCTGCCGCTCCAGCGCGTGGGGCAGAGCTACCCGGCCCGGCCCTTGTGGCCGATCTTGCGCGTGCTGCCACTGCACGGCTCGAAGATGTCGCAGAAGGGGCCAGCTGGCGGTGGCCGGCAGCGTCGTATACCGGTCCTTCTCGCCTTGACCGCTGCGCACGAGGATTTGGTTGCGGGCGCGCTCGCGATCCTTGACGCGCAGGCGGCGGCATTCCATGAGAGGCGTAGCCCTCCTCCGTACATCACCATCGCCATCAGCCAGAGGGTGTCGCGGAGGGCCCCGATCAGTCGCCTGACTTCTTCCCTCGTCAATACGACAGGCAGCCGGTTCGCGCGCATGGCGCGCACGGCACCCTGAACGAGGCCGATCTCTATCTCCAAGACGTCGTGATAGAGACACAGGAGGGTGTTGAGCGCGTGGTTGTGCGTCGAGGCACTCACCTGGGCCACAGTGGCCCAGCTCGACGAGAACCGCCCAAGGTCCGGTTCGCTCAGGTCAGCCACGGGCCGCTCGTGATGAAAGCCCTTGAAGTGCTTGATCCAGTGGCCGTACGCGTGCGCGGTGTGGCGGCTGAGATGTCGGGCGCGGACGGCCAGGCGCACCGGTTCGAGGCGCGGAGGGTCTCCCGGAACAGTTGGACGGTCCACGGGAACACCCCGAGGGGTAACGCCGTGCGTGTTGCTCGCGGGGCGGAGGGACGGATCGACCTGGGTAGGCTCTCCTGCGAAAAGAGTCCAGAGATGTGCGATGGCCTCTCCGTCTCCCCCTGATGCCACGGCGACCTGTCGGCGTGCAATGCACAGGCCGGCCGGCCACGGTCTTGCTCTTCACCACGCGCTCCGGGGTATACGGCACAAACACGATGAGCCGCCCGTCCGCGCCCGGCCTGATTCGAATCGGTGCTGCCGGCATCCTCACTCTCACGGACCCCCGGTGTCTCTGTCTCTTAACCCTGATCCGAAAATAATTTCGCCGGTCCAGCGGGCCAAGCGCGACCGTCGCCGAGAGGAGCGGGGCGCCCACCGCGGGTTTGCGGGGCAGGAAAGCCGGAACTGACCACGCCACTGTGGTCGCAGACCACAGGCACGGGAATTCCGGAAGGGTTCCGCCCGGCAAACCCCGGAAGGGCCGCTCCGGAGGCGGGGAAGCGGGGGTCCCGCTGCCAAGAATTTCGGATCAGGGCTAGTTTCGCAAGTACGCAGACGTACAGCCGTCTCCTGCATACTCTCACCAAGCCCCCTCGATCCGTCCCCTCGCTCCGAACGGGAGCGTCACCCTGTCGGTCCACTCGCGGCTGTCGAGCGAGCGCGCCCTCCAATGACCCTGCCGAGCTTGCTGAGTGCTCCCCTCCTCCCGAAATGGGATCGCTTGCCTTTCCTGTTGAGTCAGGGGAAGCCTGGCTGATCCTGGCTGTGCGCGCGTCCAGCATGCACTTTCTGAACCGCTGGCTTATCTCCCCAGAGTGGTGCGCAGAGTCCTCTCACCTGCGCGCGTCCATCTCACCCGCCCACCCCGAGCGCGCCGAGACGCGCTCTGACCAAGGCGAGCACCGCCCGTTTAAACGCTCCTTCAGAGCTTGCTTGCTGCCTTCCTAAGAGTCGGACAGCCGCCATATTGGTCCAATCGCGGCCGTCGAGCGAGCGCCACCCTTAATTGAGAAGTCCAAATTGATTTGAGGCGCGGGCTCAGGGAGCGCAGGACCAACATGTGGCTGTCCCATCGTCGTCATCTCGTTTGACTTCCCCTCCCTCCCCTCCTACAATCCGAACCAATCCCTCACCATGCCGTCCCAATTCGTTCATCTCCATCTTCATACCCAATTCAGTCTCCTCGACGGTGCGAATCAGATCCACCCGCTTGTGCAGCAAATCAAATCGTTCGGCCAGCCCGCCGTGGCCATAACCGACCACGGCAACATGTTCGGGGCGATCGAGTTCTATCGGAAGGCGAAAGAGGCAGGAGTCAAACCCATCATCGGCTGCGAAGCCTACATGGCACCCGGCAGCCGTTTCGCAAAGGACAGCGCCCTCGCCCACAACGACTACTACCACCTGATCCTGTTGGCCTCGAACCTCAAGGGTTACCAGAATTTGATCAAGTTGGTCAGTAAAGCCTACCTTGAAGGCTTCTACTATAAGCCTCGGATAGATAAGGAAATCTTAAAAGACCATCACGAGGGGCTCATCGCCCTCTCCGGCTGCCTGAGCGGTGAGATTCCCTACCTCATAGGGCAGGACAATCTCGATGGAGCGATGCAAGTTGCCGGTGAATTCCAGGAGATGTTCGGCAAGGATCATTTCTATCTCGAGGTGCAGGCCAACGGGCTCGAGCACCAGCTTGTGGCGAACCGGGGGCTGGTGGATATTCATAAGCAGCTCGGGATTCCCCTCGCCGGTACCAACGATTGCCACTATCTCAAGAAAGAAGACGCTCGACCCCACGACCTGATGCTCTGTCTGCAGACCGGCAAAACCATCAACGAGCCGAATCGCCTGAAGTTCGACACCGATCAACTGTACGTGAAATCGACGGAGGAGATGGCCGCCGCGTTCCATGAGCTGCCGCAGGCTGTCTTGAACACCTGCCGCATCGCCGAGCAATGCGCGCTCGAATTGGCGCTGAACAAGACCTACCTTCCGCAGTACCAGGTGCCGGAGGGTTATACCCGCGAGACCTATCTGGAGCACTTGGCGACCGAAGGTCTTGCCGCGCGTCTACGCGAACGGCCCAGCAAGATTCCGGCAGCCACATACCAGCAGCGGCTGCGGGAAGAGCTCTTCGTCATCTGCACGATGGGATTCGCCGGCTACTTCCTGATCGTCTGGGACATCATTCGCTTCGCCCGCTCGCACGGCATTCCGGTGGGGCCCGGTCGCGGATCGGCGGCCGGAAGCCTCGTCGCGTATGCGTTGCGCATCACGGATCTCGATCCACTCGTGTACACGCTGCTGTTTGAACGGTTCCTCAATCCCGAGCGCGTGTCCCTCCCGGATATCGACATGGACTTTTGCATGGACCGTCGGGGCGAGGTGATCAACTACGTGGTCGAGAAGTACGGCAACGACCACGTCGCTCAGATCATCACGTTCGGCACGTTAGGCGCGAAGGCGGCGATCCGCGACGTCGGTCGGGTTCTCGAAATTCCTTACGCCGAGGTGGACAAGGTCGCCAAGCTGGTTCCGAACCAACTGAACATGACGCTTCAGCAGGCGTTGGACCAGGAGCCGCAACTCCGAGAGCTGGTTGAAACCGACCCGAAGGTCAAAGAGCTGATGGGCATCGCGCAATCGCTGGAGGGCCTCGCTCGCCACGCTTCGACCCACGCGGCCGGCATTGTCATCTCGGACGAGCCGTTGACCAACCACGTGCCGTTGTACAGGGGCCCCAATGGTGAAATCGTCACCCAATATTCGATGGGAGACGTCGAAAAAATCGG
>CAZZPI010000194.1:2375-5304 GCA_964655865.1 uncultured Nitrospiraceae bacterium | reverse complement strand
CGGGCGAAAGGCTATCTCATGCGGACCAAGAGACTCACTGAAGAGGAAGCGTTCAGGCTGATTCAGCGGCAAAGCATGGACTTGCGCAAGTCCATGCGTGAAATCGCCGAAGCCATCCTGCTGGCCGGAGAGATCGAAGAGCGGGCAGATCGGAGGTGACGCGCCGAGCTTAGGGTTGTGGGGTTCCGCCTTTGGGCGCAGGTCGTTGCTTGCGCTTCTGGCTCTCTCGCTCCGCTTGCTGCTCGGCCAGGTGTCGGCGTACTTCATCCAACTCCTTTCGTAAGGCCTCCAGCTCACTCTGCTTCTTTTTCATGTCCTCTCGGATGGCCTGCAACTCGGCCTCAGAGGTTCCAGGAAGCGGAGCGACGTTCGTCGACGTCGGGGCGGCGGGCGTCGGCGCGCGAGGGGACTCGGCCGTGGGTTGGGTTCCGATGGCGGTCACCGGTAATCTGGCCAACGATTCGTAGTCGATCACGAAGCTTGCTCCGTCCGAATTCAGCACACGATAGCTCTCCGGGCGCAAGGCCGACGCCGGAATGAACGAGAGGGTTTTCTCTTGCAACCCCGTCGGATCCGGCAGTGAACGATTCGGCATGCCGACGCTGTCGGGACGCGCGAGGCGGTGACGGTACTCGTGGATCAGCACATGGAGCGACAGGCCATGAACAAACAGACTTCCAGAAGTGCGCTCGAGCCCCGCCGTTCCTAGGGGTGGTTCGGATGAGCCGAGTCCGGCTCCGGTTGATTCGGAGTAGCTCATGCTCGGCGTCCGTCGAGTCAGAAGGAATCCCACTTGTTGCTCGGCGGCGGCGCGGGCAAGACCGTCGGCTAAAAGGGGTGCCACGAAGGCGATCTCGTCCGATGAGAATGCCGGTGTGGGGCTCGAATGCCTACCAAGCATGGATCGAAGCACACCGGTACGTTCTTCGACCGTCACTCCCTTGAGTGTCGAGGCAAGCAGAGCGGGGTCGAGATTGACCGGATGTGCTGCCCGCACCGCCGTTCCAGGAATACGTTCCAAATACACCGATCCCAAGGGACCCTCTCCGATGACGACGTCCAGGTCGTGCACCGTAGCGCAGCCGAGGATTGTCAGAAGGCCGGCCAGTAGCCAACATCCCCTGCAATACCTCATCAATTCTCGATAGTTTCGTGCTGTGCTGCTCCGCTGCAGGTATTCCATGAGAGGCGACAGTCTAGCACAGTCCACATGCCGCGCCTACCGGCTATCCACGAACAGGGGGTGAAAAGGTTGCTTGACAGAACGGCTGAGACCGCATTATAAAGTGGCTGCTTCGCAATCAGGGGGACAACGACGTCCCCGAAGTGGTACGGGCGCGGTAGCTGAGTTCCGGGACAACGGCGTCCTTTTGGTCCAAAGGTAATGCATGGACCGGAAGGGCGTTTTTTTGTGTCGAGAAACCTCGCGGAAGGAAAGATCTATGACGGAGCGATCGCTTGCTATATGGCTGCTGTCCATTTCCCTTTCGGCATGTGCGGCGATTGGTCCGGCAGAGGGACCGATCGAACAGGCGTTTCAAGAGCGCGAGGCGGCCTATGCCAGATTAGAGAAGGCTGTCACCACCTTCTGTTCGGCCAAGCATCCCACGGCGGAGGCGAGAAACGATTGCATGGTTGAGAACCGTACGGCATTACTTCGCCTCCGCCAGCAACATGACGAGCGCCTCGACGGCCGGGTCTCAAGTGATTCGTTGCTTCTTCGTGATGGCAAAGATCACACTTCCCCCTCTGTGCGATGTGAGAGAGCAGGACCCGAGACGCTGTGTCGCCACACAGGCCAGAACCTACCCATTCGTCTCGGCAGCTAGAGAGTACCGAGCGGTTTACGACAGGGGCGGCCGCTCCTGTTCGTCAATGGTACACCTGACCGTGGGATACCTGACTCTGGTACTGTCGCGCCAGGTTATCTGCTTCTTCAGCCGTCGCCCAGAAGTTCTTTGCCATATCCCGTGCGTGTTTCGCCTCCGCGGACTCTTGACCTGACACTTGGGCATGCATTTCAGCCTCCATTTCCAGGCGCCTCGCCATCTCGCGTAATTCACCTGCCTGACGGCGGTACTGGAATGCTTTGTCCCCGAGACTCTGTTGCGAGAAGGCAGCACCGGACATGTCGGCGCGGTCGGCTGAGCCCGAGGCACAACCAACGAGCGTTACGGCGCCAAAGAGGAAACCGGCGGCACAGAGAAAGTGTTGTAGTTTCATGGAGAGCCCTCCTTTTCAAAAAGTCGGAGAACCTACGGCCATATTCTACTCCCAAATGCTGGAACCTTTCACCCTGGGGTGAATGACGTCACCGCCGGTCGGCATGAGGAACCCACGCCTGGCGCGGCAGGGGCGCCGATCACTTTGAAGCGCCAGTTCTCATTGTAAGGGCTTGACAGATCCTCGTCAGGCGCATTATAAACACTGCCGCTCGTTGATGGCGAAAACAAGGAAGTTTTCGCTGTAGCCGAGCTGGAGTAGTCAACAGAGAGGACAACGGCGTCCTTTTGGTCCAATGGGCGGACTAGGAGGGCGCTTTTTTTTGGTCAAACGGACCCCTCCGGTCTAGCGATGCGAATACCTTTGTTTCACTAGAGAGGAGGGAGGTTGATCAATGGGAAAACTTGTAAGAATTGTTTCTCTGTTCGGCTTGACCATGACGATAGCAGTGGCGACAGTGACGCCTCTGTTTGCTCAACAAAAGAGCGCCGAGGAAGCCGCCGGCGCAGGTCAACTGCTTCGGAAGGAGGAGGCTCCGCCAGCGGTGATTTGCGGTGGCTGCATCAGCCCCATGTTCACTTCGCAAGGGAAGGGAAGCATCGTCCCGTATGGTCGTATCGAGTTGGATGCGATCTACAGTACGCGCAACACGAACCCGCTGGACCCCGGCCAGTTCAACGGCTACGCAACCGCGGCCGGGAAGAGC
>CAZZPI010000194.1:0-2365 GCA_964655865.1 uncultured Nitrospiraceae bacterium | reverse complement strand
GCAACAACGCGTCCAGCACGTTGAACCCTCGTTATAGCGTCTTTGGCGTTCGCGGCGACCGCACCGACGGCACGCACAGCTTGACCGGTGTCGTTGAAGCAGATTTCTACTCGCAGACTGATAACGCCGGCAACATTTCGCCCCGCCTTCGCTTGGCCTATGTGAAGTACTCTCCGAATAACGGAAAGACCAGCATCACAGCAGGCATGGATTGGACGCCTGTGATGAGCCTACATCCGAATCTGATCGATTTCTCGATCATGGGGTACAACGGCAATCTGTGGCAGCGTCTGCCGCAGGTTACGGTGAGGCATCAGTTCACCGATAATATCGAAGGATTGCTGACTGTGTTCCGGTTCGAGCGCGGCTTGTCCGCAATCAATCCTTACACCCAACGGCGGAACTTTACAGGGGCGGGGGTTGGAACTGCCGCAACCCCCGGCGGCCCATGCACCGGCGCGCCCAACTTCTTCACGTGCTCAGAGAACGCCTTCAACGATCCCGTACAGATGCCCTATGCGGGAATGCGGCTGGCCTATAACGGTACGGGGAATATGCAAGGCTTCATGGTGGCCTTGAACGGGGCGTACCGTAACTATTACTCCGCTCCAACAGCCGCTACGGTTCCCGTTCCTCCCGGAGGTACAATTCCTTCGGGGCGCGATATCAACTCATGGTTGGTCGGAGGCGAGTTGGTTGTGCCCATCACGAAGCAGTTGAAGTTCTCCGGCGAGATCGCCTACGGGTCGGCACTCGACGTGGAGTTCTTCCGGTTCGGCCAAGGCCGCAATCTTGGAACCGGGCAGGCGGTTCGTACCGTCGTCGGATGGGCGGAATTCGATTACGCCTATTCGCACAATTACACCTTCATCGCCGGCTACGGCTTCGATAATCCGCTCAATAGTGATCTTCGCGGGACCACCCCCGTCGTGGACCAGCAATACCTGTTGAACCATCGTACTTACGTCACCGCGGTCCGTCACGTCTGGGGAGACCTGTACGCTTCATTTGAATGGAATCACATGATGACGAGATGGACATCGAATGAATATTTCCAGGGCGACAACTTCATGTTGTCGACCTGGTACAACTTCTGATCCGGACGCTGAAAGCTGGAGGCTGACAGTCAAAAAGGAGCGTTAAGATGAACGAGACGACAAAGCAAGAGACAACGAATGCGCCGCAGGAATCGAGTGCGGATCAATCCCGCCGGGATTTTCTCGTCCAGAGCGGCAAGACGGTGGCGGGAGTGGGCGTTGCCGCGTTATTGGGCAACCTCGGCCACTGGGCCCTCTCCTATGCGGCCGACAAGGAACCGATCAAGATCGGGGTGCTGCACTCTCTCAGCGGTACCATGGCGATCAGCGAGGTCTCGCTCAGGGATGTGGTATTGATGGCGGTCGAGGAAATCAACGCCAAGGGCGGTGTCATGGGCCGCAAAATCCAGCCGGTGGTGGTCGATCCCGCATCAAACTGGGACCTTTTTGCGGAAAAAGCCAAGCAGTTGTTGCTGCAGGACAAGGTGGCGGTGGTGTTCGGCTGCTGGACGTCGGTCAGCCGCAAATCCGTACTGCCGGTTTTTGAAAAGAACAACGGCCTGCTGTTCTACCCGGTGCAATACGAAGGTGAAGAATGTTCGCACAACGTGTTCTACACCGGGGCGGCTGTCAACCAGCAGGCGGTCCCGGCGGTCGAATATCTGATGAGCAAAGAAGGGGGCGGCTACAAGAAGTTCTATCTGCTCGGCACAGACTACGTGTACCCGCGGACCACGAACAAGATCCTGCGCGCGATGTTGCTGGCGAAGAAGGTGCCGGTGGCTAACATTGCGGAGGAGTACACGCCGTTTCATCACCAGGACTATCAGACCATCGTCGGCAAGATTAAGAAGTTCGCCGCAGGCGGCGGAGCATGCGTAATCAGCACAATCAACGGCGACAGCAATGTGCCGTTTTACAAAGAATTTGCGAATCAGGGGCTGAGGGCGGAAGATGCTCCCATCATGGCCTTCAGCGTGGCGGAGGACGAGCTGCGGGGAATGGATACAACCGCGCTGGTCGGCCACTTGGCTGCTTGGAACTACTACCAGAGCGTGGAGACGCCGCAGAACAAGCAGTTCGTCGCCAACTTCAAGGCCTATTGCAAGAAGAACAACTTACCTGACGGTGACAAGCGAGTGACGGATGATCCGATGGAAGCCGCCTATTTCGGCGTGTATGTCTGGAAGCAGGCGGTGGAAAAGGCGGGCTCGACGGAAGTGGACAAGGTCCGCAAAGCGGTGTATGGCCAAAAATTCTTGGCGCCGGGTGGTGAGATCATGATGGACCCAGCGAACCATCATACTCATAAGCCGGTGCTGATCGGC
>CAZZPI010000193.1:0-5319 GCA_964655865.1 uncultured Nitrospiraceae bacterium | reverse complement strand
ATACATCCGGTCGTCGGGTCGCTTGGCATGGCACATCAACGAACTCATGCCCGATGTGTCCCCTTGGGCCTTCACCCCGACTTTGAGCTACGCCGCCAAGATGGTGACCTTAAATCTGGTGCTGTTCTGGGGGGCGACGCTTCTGCTGTTCTGGCTCTGCGAGCGCGGGCATGAGCCGGTGTTCCATGAGGCTTGTCGGTCGGAAGAACAAGCCGCCTTCTTGCCGACGCCGTCTCAAGAGGCCTGACCATCCAGCAGGAGGAGCATGGCGGCTGATTCAGTCCATCGTATGTGGCGGATTTTCTTCTGGGGAGCGGCACTGGTCGCAGGGGCGTTGACTGCTTCCGGAGCGTGGGCTCAGGGGAACAACTCGATCGTGCTGGAGGCGTTTGATTCCAAAGAAGCCGATGGCTTCCCGTTAAACTGGGAGCATGAGAGTCAGCGCAGCCAGAGCAAGGGGCGACAGGCGTACAAGGTGCAGGCCGATCACGGAGGCGATTTTCTCGCCGCCCGAGACGCCGGCCAGCGTATCAAGAAGAAAAAGCTCGATTGGGATCCGAAAGCCTATCCCATACTGACCTGGCGATGGCGGCTCCATAAGGCAGCATCCGGCGCAGAGCCCCTGGCCGTGCTGTACGCTTCGCTGGACACCGATTTCATGTTCATCCCCGTGTTCACGAAGTACATCTGGAGCGCGACGAAGCCCGAAGGCACGTTGACGGAGGGCGGCATGTTCAGCGGCTCGGAGATCGTCGTTCAGAGCGGGCTTAGCCCGCTCGGGGAATGGGTGGAAGAGCGGGTGAACGTGTACGAAGACTTCAAGCGCATTCACGGCCATGAGCCCGCTCCCAAAGCCTGGGGCATTTCTATCCTGACCGCTCCCGGAGTCGAGATCGACATCGGGCCCATTTCGGCGGTCGCGGCCCGTTGAATCAGGTATCCATACCGTGTTGTCATGAGCGAAGCGACTACAAGAGCCTTTCCCGCCTGGCGGGTGTTCGATATGGCGCTTGGCGTGGCCGTGATGGGCACGGTGGGGGTATTGATCGGCATCAATATGGGCGGGTCGACCATGCCAGTCGCCGCAGGGCTCGGTCTTGTCCTCGGGGCCGTGGTGGGATTCCTCGGCGGGCGGCGGTTTCTGGTGAGCATTCTGGCGGGAACGATTCTCGGCGGGCTCTTAGCGTGGCTCGTCGCCGGTCAAGAAAAGATCGCCTTCGGCGCCGGGGCCGGCGCGGCAATGGGAGGATTTCTGGGGGTTCAACTCTCCATGCTGTTGGATATGCGGGCCGCCAAGAAGGCGGCTCAGAATCATCCGGCGGAACCGCAAGCATGACCCGTTTATCTCCCAAGCTATTTCAGACCTAGGGTACGGAGCATGGAAAATCGAGGAGTGCTGATCGGTTCGATCATCTTCGTGTTCGCGTCATTCATCCTGATGATCGTGAGCCTGGTGTATGAATCTTACAAAGCCAAACAAGCCCGACAACTGGCCGTAACCGTAAAGACCGAGAAGAAGCCGGCGGCGACTGTGGCCAAGCAAGACTATTCTGTGTACAAGACGATCGTCACCGATGAGGGGCGTGAGATGGTCCAGATTCCCGAGGGGCCTTTCGTAATGGGCAGCAAAGACGGCGATCCCGACGAGATGCCCGAGCATCAGGCCTATCTGAAAGCCTACTATATCGATAAGAATGAAGTGACCCAGGAGGAGTACGAGCGCTTCGCGAAGATGACCAAACGGCGAAAGCCCGTCGTCGAAGTGTTTGAAGATGACCAGTCGAAGATCCTGAAACCCCAACTAGCCGTGATGGGCGTGAGCTGGCCTGACGCCGAAGCCTACTGCAAGTGGGCGGGCAAGCGGTTGCCCACTGAAGCGGAGTGGGAAAAGGCCGGACGCGGCGAAGGGCGGCGCAAGTATCCCTGGGGGGATGAGTTCGGATCGGGCTATGCGAATGTCGACGGGAGTGACGATGGATTTCAATACATCGCGCCCCCGGGATCTTTCGAATCCGGCCGGAGTCCCTACGGCCTCTATGACATGACGGGCAACGTATCCGAGTGGGTGGCCGATTCGTATGACGAGCACTATTACAAGAAAGCTCCCTATCGTGACCCTAAAGGGCCCGAGGATGGAGAGATCAAGGTGGTTCGCGGCGGCTCATGGCGCGAGACTCCGTTGAACGCCCGGCTGTCACGACGCTTTCAAGCGAAATATTGGCGCAACGACATTACGATCGGCTTCCGCTGTGCGAAGGACCTGGACTGATCGTCCTCGCAGCCTGTCGGGTCCCTGACATGCTGGAAACGAGATTCAAAATTGCTCTGCTGCTCGCCGTGATTGCCGCCGCCAGTTTGCCGATCATGGGGATTCTTCGCGGAACGACCCCAACGCCCTTCGAGAACGACTCTGCGGAGACCGATTCAACACCGAGCGATGCGACGACGAGTCATGACTCAACGGAGGTCGGGCCGATCGAAGAAGAGAAGGTTCTGATCCCGGCAGGACCATATATTCGCGGCACGAACGTCGGGGGATTTGACGAGCAGCCTGTTCGGACGATCTACATCGACGGGTTCTTCATCGATCGGTATGAAGTCACCAACGCCCAGTACCAAGAATTCGTCGAAGCCACCGGACATCGCAAGCCCGGGCCACCGTCTCGGTACGCGAAGAACATGGCAAAAATGCGCCGGCCCAATCAGCCCGTCGTATATGTGTCGTGGGAGGATGCGGACGCCTACTGCCGATGGAAAGGGAAACGCCTCCCCACGGAAGCCGAATGGGAGAAGGCCATGCGCGGAACGGACGGGCGGCTGTGGCCCTGGGGCAACGCGGAGAGGCTTGGGGCAGCGAACTGGGCCCGTGTCAACGACGGCTATGAGGTCACCGCGTCCGTGGGGACATTTCGGGAGGATCGAAGTCCTTTCGGTGTGATGGACGGAGCCGGTAATGTGATGGAATGGGTGCAGGATTGGTATTCGGAACAAGCTTACCGTGAATCTGCCGAGCGGAACCCCCAGAGCCCTGAGCATGGAATCTATAGGGTTCTTCGTGGAGGGGGATACACAACGACTGGATCAGATCTGAGGATCACCAGCCGGAGCAAAATGGTAGCGGATTTTCGGGATGAGACAATCGGGTTTCGGTGCGCAGTATCTGCAGGATCTCAGGGGAAAGAAGGAGCCAACCTACCCCCGGACGGTGGGCGAATTTCTACAGAAAATCAAAGAAAATCAAAATAGTAGAGAATGAGGAACACGGCCAAAATGATGTTGACAACCATTCCGGCCAAAACTATAATGTCGAACAATTTTGAGCTTTTTGCCATCGTATTTTGCCGTTCCTCACGAAGAAAGTCGTGAGAAGTTTAATAACACCAGGTGTAGTTTGCTGTCAAGAAAGTCGGTTTTGCGTCACGTTCTAGAGAACAGTCGAAGGAGAAAATGATGGGAGCGTATGCTGAACAAAGCAATGCCAAAATTAAGCTTGGGAAAATGATTTTCTATTTAACGGCGGCCGTGAGTGTGTGGTTCTTCTACTGGTTTGCTGGTATTCAATGCCCGTGCTGATGCGCGGGCTTTTTTATTTCTCTGAAAGGCGTACCGGCGACTTGATGAGTCTGTGTAGGGAGGCGTGAGCGATGGGGCAGACAATCTTCTACATTCTGATTTCCACGGTCATCTGCGTGATCTACTTTACGCTGGTTGATCATTTCTTGATGGATATGCAAGGGCTCGACTACTGGTATCTGTTCAGAAAATGATACTAAGCCCACCCCCTGGTCGTCTGTGACCTGAGGGATTAATTCTTTTTATGCGAGTTCTACTAACCCACATGTGTGTCATGCATCAAGGAGGTAAGCCATGGGTCGAATAACCCGGAACAAGTTCCTGTCAATTGTCGCGCTCGGCGCGATGGTTGGCCTCCTCCTGCTGCCCATTCTGGTATCGATCCCTTCTGTCGTTGGTGCCCAGGAAGCGGGCGCACCGGCTGATGCGGCGAAAAAGGACGGCGAGCAGAAAGTCGAGAAGGGTCGAGACGTCTACTACAAGACGGAAGGGATAGTCGTTGGCGCGCCTGCCCCCAAGACGACAGATAGTCCCAAGGACTACCCGAGGTACAACTTTGAGAGCCGAGTGCTCCTCTGGTTCGCCAACCAGCAGCATCTCTATTATGGAAGCTTTGTGTTGGCGGTGCCGATCTTCTGCATGATCATCGAGTTCATGGGAGTAGTGACGAAGGACAAGGCGCTGGCTAAGAAGTATGATCAGCTGGCCTATGATTTCATCAAGATCAGTCTAACGGCCTATTCGCTGACCGCCATCTTGGGCGGCATCTTGATCTTTACCTTCCTCACGCTCTACCCCGCGTTCTTCGGCTATCTCTCAAGCATCTTCCGCCCGGTCATGCATATCTATGCCCTAATGTTCGTGGCGGAGAGCGGAACCCTCTACATCTATTATTATGGCTGGGACAAGATGAAGGATGGGCTGCTCAAATGGCTCCATCTCAGCATGTCGGTCATCTTGAACGTCATCGGGACAGTCCTGATGTTCCTGGCGAACTCGTGGATCGGGTTCATGATGTCGCCGGCAGGTGTCGATGAGCAGGGGCGCTTCCTGGGAAACATCTGGCATGTCATCCACACGGCGCTGTGGAACCCATTAAACCTTCACCGCATTCTCGGCAATATGGCATTCGGCGGCGGCGTCGTGGCCGCGTATGCGGCGTATCGGTTCCTCTCGGCCAAGACCGATGAGGATCGAGCGCACTACGACTGGATGGGCTACATCGCCATGGCGATCGGAGTCGCCTTCTTGATCCCCTTGCCCTTTGCCGGATACTGGTTGATGCGTGAGGTGTACGCCTACCGTCAGCAGATGGGGATTACGCTCATGGGTGGATTGCTGGCCTGGCTCTTCATCATCCAGGCGACCATGATCGGGATTCTATTCTTGAGCAGTAACTACTATCTCTGGCAGGCGCTGGGTCGGATGCGAGGTGCCGAGAAATATTTCAGGTACGTCAAGTACCTCGTGTTCATCCTGGTGTGTGGGTTTTTAGTGTTTATCACGCCTCACACGATGGTCATGACGCCCGCAGAATTGAAGGCTATGGGTGGCCAGCAGCACCCGGTGCTTGGGAACTACGGGGTCATGTCCGCGAAGAACGGCGGGATTAACGTCATCATTACCACCACCGTCTTGAGTTTCATCTGGTACATGCGCGGGAACAAGGAGTCGACGGTCTCCTGGGCCAAGTTCGGCAACATCTTCATGGGGACCTTCTTCTTCTGGGCGTACTTCAACATCATC
>CAZZPI010000192.1:0-5323 GCA_964655865.1 uncultured Nitrospiraceae bacterium | reverse complement strand
GATGGGCGCTTGATCAAGCCTTCATCTTTCACCAGGCCATCGGAAAACGGCGAGTAACGGAGCGGATTCACTCGCTGAACGATCAGCTCAAGGAGGGGCTAGCGAAGATGACGCACGTGACGCTCCACACTCCCCGAGCGAGAGACCTTTCCGCTGGCATCGTCTGCTTCGAAGTGGCGGGCCTCACGCCGGAAGCGGTCGTCGAGAGGCTGCGTCAGCGCAAGATTTTCGGCAGTGTCACGCCCTACGCGACCAAATACGTTAGGCTCGCTCCGAGCTTGTTGACTTCGCCCGATGAAGTCGAGAAAACGCTCGCCGCGATTCGGGCCCTTCGCGCTTGACTCGGAATAGTCGGGATGGGTTCCTTGTACGTCAGCCGTTGCCTCCAGTGAGCTAACGGGTAACCGGCGGCTGGAGGAAAAATCAAGGGTGGAGCGATGAAGGGGGACTGGCACCGCCGTGTGACTTTGGTGTGCTCACTCGATCGTGGCGGTGCCGGCCCTCACGAAATGCGCCCCCCTGCTCGAGGACTAATTTCTCGCATCCGTATATCTGATAGATATATCTGACATCCCCGGTGCGCCGCGCGTGGCTCAGGCTGAAACTGCAGAAGCGTTTATGAACACGCAGCTCAGAAGCAGTACCCTACTGAATCTTCGTGTCCCCTTTCTCCAACAGGTTTTGGAGATTCAGCAGCAAGTCCTTCATACGCTGCTTCGAATCGACCGCGGGCGAGATCGGCTTCGGGTGTGCCTCCTCCTTTAATTGAAGAAGCGGAGTCTCGCCCTCGAGTGAATAGCTGATCCCGCTCGATTGGCCTCCGCGCTCGAGTTCGCGAGAGATTCTGAGGCGGGTCACTTCGTTCCGCAGGTCACCGAAGCTCTTGGAAATTCCATCCAGCCGGTCTGTGATCCCGCCGAGCTTAACGATCAACTCATCGACTTGTTTCTTGCGTTCGGCTTGGACTCGTTCGATGGCCGCCATCCGATCACGCTCCCTCTTGAGCTCGCGCTGGGCGTCCTCCGCTTGCTTCTTGGCCGTTTCATAGGTGCCACTGCTCACGCAACCGTTGATTCCGAGCACGGTCAGTGCCATCAGCACGATAGGCATCACATGAGAATTACGATTCCAATTGAATAACATGGCGCGCCCTCCTTGGATATGGGCTATACAGCCGCGGTTGATAAGTGTGGCACCTGCCTAGGGCGCCTATTGTCCTACGGGAGAGCCTGTAATTTCCAGTAGGAGAGGCTCGTTGGTCCGGGTTTCGACATGACCCCGAGGCGAGAGCTGAATTCGACGCTCAGGCGGCCTTGGATGCGGGCCCACGGGAACGAGCTAACCCATTGTCTTTCAAGGCCGGCTGTGCCCTAGAGGCTCAAACCGCTTCGAGAAAGGGAGGAGAGAACCCATCCTTCGGGTCATTGTGGAGGGAGCGACTGTTCAGTCATAAATAGGCCTCACACCTGACGGCGAGGGGGAAAACCAGATGGGACAGATTCTGAATCTCAGCGAGCACGCCAACGACGACGACGTGCAGTATCTCACCACGATGCTGCTTTATTACTTAGTTGAGCGGTGCGGCGGCCAAGTGCAATTCAGCGCCGACGATGCCCATCAGATCAACGCGAGCCTCGCCACCAAAATGATCCAAATGCAGATCGGTAAAGACGTCATGCTGAAGATCATCAATCGAGTCCCCGAGTTGCAGTAACACGACGCACTTCCTGGCTCATCGCGGGTCCAGCCTCGACCTCCTGCCGACGAGTTGAGTCTCTCCATCCAGACATGTTCCAATGAGTCGCATGGGAATCTCGTTCATTCGGCTGCTCTGGAGTCTCGTCATATTTGTGTCATCGGCTGTTCTGGCCGAACAGGGAGATCGGCCGGGGGAAACCTCCCGTCACCGGAAGACTGAAGTCAGAGATCTGCGTGTGGGGGAACGGTACGCAGGCGGCACGCGCGTGCGGTCACCGTTCATGGGTGTGTCGTTTCTCGTGCCAAAAGAGTGGCGGGCGTCGCTGCCTGGGGGGTCGGTCGTGTTTCTGGATTCTGTGATCAAGCCGGGCTTGGGACTGGTTCACTTCCTCAGCGATGTAGGGCGGGAAGAAATCGTTGTCAAATTAAGCGAACCCCAAGCCCTCGAGGCAGGCTTTGTCCTACACCCGAGCGGTGCGCTCGAAGAGGACGGGAACCGACTGTATGCGACCTATGCCGCGGGCGACGACGTCGGCCTCTCCGTGGCGGTCCTGGGACCGGCGCGAACCGCGGTGGTCTATCTCTTGGTCGGGCGAAAGTCAGAGTGGGAACTGTATGAGCACCTGAGCCATCAGTTGGCCGAGGTCACAGAATTCTCCACGGAAGAGGAAAAACAGTCACTTAAGGGCTGGTATGACCGGTTGTCCGGCATGATGCTCGTGCCAACCCGTTCAGTAACCAGCGACCAGCCCACAGACCTTCCAACAATACATCTCTGCAGTGATGGACGGTTCGTGTCATCTCTCAAGCTGAAGCCGGTGCCCGGGCGGGATGCAGAGGAGGGGGAGCACCATGAAACCGGCACGTGGCGGATCGAAGCTCAGGAATCCAATGGCTATCTGATGCTGACGAAGGAGACAGGCGGAGTTCGGTCTTACGAGATTCGTAATGAAGGTGAAAAGATCCTGGTCGATGGGCAGCGCATTGATCCGACCATCAGCGATCGCTGTTTCTAACACGATAGGCGATTCGCTTCATAACAAACGACTGGTAACGAGTGGATTAGGCAGCGGCTCCGGCATCTCGGCCCAGCGCCTTCGCGATGTCCCGCGGCTTGGCGCCGAGCACAACCAATCCTCGAACCAGTAGATCGATCGAGACCGTCCGATCTGCGGCCTCCATCTTTGCTACACGGGACTGACTCGACTGCAATCGCTTGGCCAGGGCATGCTGCGACAGCCCTCGAGCCTCGCGACGAGCGCGGAGCGCCTGGCTCAGGTTCATCTTCATTTCCACCAGAGCAGCCTCTTCGGGGCTCAGACCCAAAAAGGTGCTGGCCGTTCCCACTCGCCAACCCCGCGCTTCGAGTCTTTTCTGTTTGCCCTTATCCATTGGTCAGCCCTCCTCATGCCCCGCTTGATCATAGGAACGCAGACGCCGCTGACAGGCCTGTATGACGTGATGTGGCGTCGCCTGCGACTTCTTGCCGAAGACGTCCACGATCACTATCGCATCAGCGTCGATGCGATGCATGATACGCCATGTCGCCGTTTCGTCGGGTATCCGTAGCTCGTGGCAACGAGGACCGATCACGGGCATCGGCCGCGACTGCAGCATGCTCAACTTCTCCCCTCGCTGCAACCGGCGTAAGAGGATGCCCGCTTCGATTCTCGCGGCTGCCGACAATGGCGGACTCTTTACCTCCCCGCGCAACCACACCAGCGGCTTATCGGTCGGCCCCATCGTCCCTTACTATATGTCAATGCTGACATGGTCGCAACCGTGGTGCCGATGAGTTTTCGATGCCTCCGGCGAAGTCGGGAGGGAGGCATCTCAGCTACCCCGTACTGGGCTTGACAAGCAGACCGAAGAAGTAGTCCTACTATGCGCAGTACTACTTCATTGCTTGGAGGTTCACGCGATGCGCACGATCCAAATTTCAGATCCCGTGTGGAAGGAAATTGCCAAACGAGGGAGTTTGGAGAAACCGAAGACGATGTCCTGCGTCGCGTATTTGAGATTCGTGCCGACTCGTCTTCCTTGGGTGAAATACTTTCGTCTTTGACAGGGCCAGGAAGAAAACGATCTTCATCGTCTCGACGGGCTTTTGCGGTTCAACGCATGAGCTGCAATGTAGAGGGGAACCAACTGTTCGTAGCGTTTCAGGGTGGGCCCAGTCGAACGTGGACGTTATCCTCACCTTCTGACAATTTGGCTTTACGGAATGTTCGCGAAAAAGCAGTGGCTTTCGCGCGAGAAAACGGGGCTACGCTTGGGCAAATAAATGCTGTCAAGAAAGCTCTGACTGATAATGGGTACCATCTTACTTACTAAATGAGCTATAGGTTCTACGTAGCACATGCGTAGGTGCTTTGAATAATTCCATGCTTCACATCTCATCCCACGTCGTCATCCCCGACTCGGAAATCGACATCCACGCGGTGAGATCGCAGGGGGCTGGGGGGCAGAACGTCAACAAGGTGGCGAGCGCCGTGCATTTGCGGTTCGATATTGGGGCCTCGTCCTTGCCGGCGCTCTACAAGGAGGAGTTGCTGAAGCTAAGAGATCATCGGATCTCAGAAGATAGTGTCATCACCATCAAAGCGCAGCAATATCGGACACAGGAACGGAATCGGGAGGATGCGCTGGAACGGCTTAGATCGCTCATTCAGAGCGTCGCCATCCCGCGCAAGAAGCGGAAAGCGACGAAGCCGACTAGGAGTTCGCAGCAACGACGGTTGGAGAGTAAGACCAAGCGCGGGCGTCTGAAAGCACTCAGGGGAACGATTGAATAACCGTCGCTCGTGAAGCGTCGTTCGTATGTCGTCTCTTGCCGGAAAAAGCCCGCGCTTCACGCTTCACGTCATTCCACAGGCGCCAGCGATCCGAGGATGTGGTACCCCCCATCCACATAGATGATCTCGCCTGTGATGCCGCGGCCGAGGGGGCTGATGAGGAAGAGCGCCGTGTCGCCCACCTCGCTCTGCTCGGTGGCCCGACGCAGCGGCGCCGCCTCCTTGTGGTGGTCAACCATCCTGCTGATGCCCGCCACGCCTCGCGCGGCGAGGGTCCTGATCGGTCCGGCGGAGATGGCATTCACGCGAATGTTCTTCGGCCCAAGATCGTGGGCCAAGTATCGGACCGTTGCCTCCAACGCAGCCTTGGCAACTCCCATGACATTGTAATGGGGGACGACGCGCTCGGCTCCAAGGTAGGTGAGGGTCACGATCGAGCCTCCCTCCCGCATCAATGGAGCAGCCGCACGAGAGACCGCCACCAGCGAGTAGGCGCTCACGTCCAAGGCCGCGGCAAACCCCTTCCGCGAGGTATTGAGAAATTCGCCTGTCAGTTCCTCTCGAGGCGCGAATGCCACCGAGTGGACGAGGAAATCCAGTTGCCCAAGCTCTCCCTCCACCTGCTTCATAAGCGATTCGATCTGCCCATCGTCGCTCACGTCGCAGGGGAAAGCCTTGGCGCCCGGCATTGTCCGGACGAGCTCTTCAACGTTCTCCCGCAACCGGTCGTTCTGATAGTTGAACGCCAGCTTTGCCCCTTCCCGCCCGGCCGATTGGGCGATGGCCCAGGCAATGCTGTGCTTGTTGGCAACGCCGATGATGAGGCCTTT
>CAZZPI010000191.1:4111-5330 GCA_964655865.1 uncultured Nitrospiraceae bacterium | reverse complement strand
GTCTCTTGATCTCCTCCGTAGAGTCGTGCCGACAGCGCACGATCCGGGGGGCTATTCTCGGGAACATCCGTGTCCAGCAGATGGAGGGTCACGCGGCCGATCTGGATCTTCCACACCAGCGCAGCCACCGTCCGGTTTCCCATCTCCACCCGAATTTGGCATGGAACGCCGGCGGACACCAAGGCTTGATGGATGGGCGATTCGTGGCGATCGAACGGCGCATAGAGGGCTTCCTGCCACCCTTCCGGGTTGACCCGCTGACGGAAATAGCCTTGAGGATACATGAAGCCGAGCGCGAGGAAGGGGACGCCGAGGTCGCTCGCTTCCTTGCAATGGTCGCCGGCCAAAATCCCCAACCCGCCGCTATAGATGGGTATGGAGCTGTGTAGCCCGAATTCCGCCGAGAAGTACGCCACATTGAGCCCTGGCGGCAATGAAGGGTGCGTCGCGACCCAGGTTTTCGATTCAGTCACATATTCGTCGAAGGCGCGCAGGACCGACGAATATTGTCGGACGAAGGTCGGGTCCTGAGCCAGAGCGGCGAGCCGATCAGGCTTCACCGTCGACAGCAGCTTCACCGGATTATGATGGCAGAGTTGCCAGAGCGTGGGATCGATCATCTCGAACAGACGCCGCGCTTCCTGCTTCCAAGACCACCAGACGTTGTGGGCAAGGTCTTGCAGTCGGCTCAGGCTCTGGGGCAAAAAATCGGGCGGACCTGTCATGGAACGCATATTGACCATGTCACCTCCAGCGGAGACGGAATATGACACACCATGTCGGGGGTTCAACGTCTCTTTGCGCTAGGCGTTCCCAGAGACGTGCCATGAGGCCCATGTGTCGGAGAACGCCACGGAGGCGTAACGCTCCCCCAGAATGGACACCACTCGATTCATCAGCTTGTTCAACTCAGCCAGTTCCTCTTGATTGAGGTCTTGGCGGAACCGGGGATGAAGTCCCCATCGAGTTTCAACTTCCTCGCCTTTGACGCTGGCCATCACGCTCACCAACTTGATCTCATTGCCGGTCGTGCTCGAAGTCGGTGGAGCTGTTCCGGCCGCTTCTCGAGTGCCCTCAGGCAGAAAAGAGGTGGGTTGTGCGCAGGTTGCTGTCGTACGTCCTTCGAAGACCGCTTGCATCGCCGGGACGACGGCGCTGGCGCAGAGCGTGGCGGCCGACGCCACGGCCACCATCCAGGAGGTGCACCTCGTCCTCGTGC
>CAZZPI010000191.1:0-4101 GCA_964655865.1 uncultured Nitrospiraceae bacterium | reverse complement strand
CGAGACTTGCCCGTTGCCCGGTGCCCCCACCAATTCGGCGATGTGATTGCCGAAGTCTTCGAACATCTCGCTCTTGGCTTTGCTCTGCTCAGAAATCAGGTACTGATACCGCTCATATCTCTGTCGGCTCTCGGCCACCACGCCGCCGATCGTCATGACGATCTCCATTTGGTCGCTGCGCTCCCCCAGGGCGGGGGCCAACACGCCTTTCAGTTGGTCCGTCACCGCGTCTTCAAGACTATCCATGAACAGGGGCTGTTCTTTGATCGGCAGGTGCAATGCAGACACTCGATCGGCCAGGTTGAAGAGGATTTTGAGGAACTCCAGATAGAGCGACCACTCCTCGTTGCGCTTGAGCTTGAGCGCTTGATCCGGCGCGTTCCGTTTGACCATTGTGACTGATTCGCCGGCGACGGCGAGCATCAGTTCAGCCAAGGCGCGGAGCTCCTCGGCATATGGAGTCTGGGCGGTAGCCATGTCGGGTCCTTTCGTTCGGTCATTATATACAACTCGTGGCGCCCCTCCAAGCAAAGCCCGAGACTATGCATCGCCGAGCGGCCGAAGGATAGGTGCGCGCATTGAAGGGCTGCGGGGAGTGTGTTATACAGCGCGAGCATCGGATCGAGCCTGCCTAAGCGTGCAGCTCGACGGTGGTTCTTGCTGAGCCGAGCCCCCTCCCTGCTGTTCCAAACTCCGTCAGCCTGCGTCAAGCGACGCGGAGGAGCAGGAAGAGCGATCCGCTCAGAAGACGTTCGTTCGGCACTACTGATGATGGGACGCGACCTCAAGCCCTACGTCTTGAAGCGCACTCCTGAAGAGGAGTCGATTCGGCGGCTCTCCGTCGACTACGCGACCGCGCTCAACGGCCAGCAATTGGCGGCTGTGACCGCCGGTGACGGTCCCGCGTTGGTGATCGCCGGCGCAGGAAGCGGCAAGACGCGCACGCTCGTGTACCGCCTCGCGTATCTGATCGACGCCGGCGTGGATCCTGGGCAGATGCTTTTACTCACGTTCACGCGCAAGGCGGCCCAGGAGATGATCACTCGGGCCGGCGCGCTGATCGGCTCCCGCATCGAGCGGGTATTCGGGGGGACGTTTCACTCCGTCGCCAACGTGCTGCTGCGCCGGTATGGACGGGCGATCGGGGTCGAGCCCAATTTTACGATTCTCGACCGAGGGGACGCCGAAGATTTGATCGCATTGATTCGATCGCAAATGGGCTTAAACGACCAGGAGAAGCGGTTTCCCAGAAAGGCGACCATCGCGGAGATCTATAGCAAATGCGCCAACACCTTGCAGCCGCTCGACGAGGTGGTGTTGGAGGAGTTCTCTCACTTTGCGGACCATCTCGAGAACTTGGAGCGGCTTCGGCATGCGTATGAGGCGGCGAAGCGGCAGCGTCAATTGCTGGACTACGACGATCTCCTGGTCAAACTGCGTGACCTGCTGGCCGGTCACGAGCAGATCCGTCGCCTCATTGCCCAGACGTATCGTTACCTGCTTGTCGACGAGTATCAGGACACCAATCGGCTGCAAGCCCAATTGATCGTTCATCTCGCGAGCGTCCACCGCAATGTGATGGTCGTCGGGGATGACTCTCAGTCGATTTATGCCTTCCGCGGAGCGACGTTCCGCAACATTATGGACTTCCCCGCGCTGTTCCCCGGCACGACGGTTTACAAGCTGGAAGAGAACTATCGCAGTACGCAGCCGATCTTGCACGTGGCCAACGAGATCATCGCCGCCGCGCCGGAAAAATATTCCAAACAGCTCTTCACGAGAAAACTGGACGGACCGTTGCCCGCCCTCGTCGAAGCGACGGGAGAACACGCACAGTCGAGATTCGTGGCCCAAAAAATTCTGGAATTGAGAGAGGAAGGAATCGCGTTGGGAGAGATTGCCGTCCTTTTTCGGTCGAGTTTCCACGCCTTTGATCTTGAGATCGAGTTGTCCCGGCGAGGGTTGCCGTTCGTCAAGAGAGGCGGAGTCAAGTTCATAGAAACGGCCCATGTCAAGGATCTGCTCGCTCACCTCAGGGTCCTCGCGAATCCATTCGACACGGTGAGTTGGCACCGGGCTTTGTTGTTGGTGGACGGGGTCGGGCCCAAGAAGGCGAAGGACTTGATCGCGGCGCTGACGAAGGAAGGGGATCCCGTTGCGGTGCTGCGGGAGGCGGGAGGGCGATCCGGCAAGGCTCTGCAAGGTCTGGCGTGCACGCTCGAGAGCCTGAAGCGGAGTACCGACCTGACACCGGCAGAACAGGTCGATCGGATGTATGAGTACTACTTGCCCCTTCTCAAGGAGCAGTATGACGACTATCCGAAACGCACGCGTGACCTCGAGCATTTGCATACGATGGCGGAAGGATACGCCAATCTGGATGAATTCCTGGCGGACCTGGCGCTGGAGCCACCGGAGGGAAGCGTAGTGGAGGCGGAGGCGACGGACCGTGACGACGAGCGACTCATCCTCTCTACGATTCATTCAGCCAAGGGGTTGGAGTGGGAGTGTGTGTTCGTCATCTGGGCGGTCGACGGGAGATTCCCCTCGGCGTATTCGTTCATGACGGATGATGAGCTGGAAGAAGAACGTCGGTTGCTGTATGTAGCCGTCACCCGCGCGAAGCGCCATCTGTTTATCACCTATCCCGTGAACATCTACGATAAGACGAGTGGGATGTTGCTGACCAAACCTTCCCGCTTTCTTGACTCGGTCCCCCCGTCTCTCTTCGAGCTCTTGGCTTTGGTCGAGGAGGAACGAGAGAACACGCGGCGGGAAGAGACCACCCGCTGGCCATAGCCCTAACGGGCATAAGGTCGCCCAGTCTCTCCGCCAGAGCGCCAGAGAAAGGCTCAGGACTTGATGACCGGGCTACGTCTGTTGGTGATCCTCTCTGGATGCTTAGGAGCCGGTCATGTCTTTGCGGCAGATGAGGAAGGGACTCAGTCCCCGACGCAAGTGTGGATAGCCCTGACTGCGCAGGCCGCAGAGACGGGCTTGCCCACCAGTTTTCTTGCCGAGATACCGGACACGTTCGTTCGAGTCGAATTTGAGGATCTGCAGGTCTATGCGGCGGAATATCATCCGGCTGATCACCGGATGGTTCTCAATCGGACGCTCTCGTTCAATGCCGCAGGGCGGACGCTCCGGCCTATCAAGGAGATGTCAGGGAAGGAACTCGAAACGCTCTACCACGAGCTCTTTCATGCGTATATCGATTATCTCGCCACAGAGAATTCGTCAGGGGGAGAGCCGTCGGCTTTGATGGTGTTTGCCCGTGGTCAGCAGGCCTGCCGGTACCAGGATGTACGGATCGTTCCTGTCGCCCAGCAGCGAAAGGTGTCAGAGCAACGGTACCTTACTGAGAGAGAAAGTTGGGAAGCGTTGAACGAAACCTGGGCCGTCTTTGTCGGGTGGGATATCTGGGCCAGGCTTGAAGAACGTCGGCATCAAGGCGATCGGGCGCACGGTCCCCGTGTAAAGCGCAAGCGATTTCACGGATGGCTCAAGCGGCTCATTCAGGCTGATCTGCAGGCCGATCTGCGAGGATACTACGAACCGGAGGATCCGGTGGAACGGCAAATGGCTAGGAAACGGGTTCTGGCTCCGGAGTTCAGAATTTCCTCTGCTGAAGTTGAAGTCCTCATGCGGACTGTGCTGGAATATCCTCCTCCTCTCGTTCAAGAGGCGGCTCAAGCCCTCGCAACGAACCGGATCAAATCCGGGCCCAGAAGGGAATGCCGATTACGCTGAGGGGCGCCCTAGAGACGAAACCGACGAAGATGGCTCTCCGGGTGTTACTGTGCCCAGCTCCGATTTCCGACGAATCTGATCTGTGGATGTATCGATAACTCATTGAAATCAAGACATCTGGAAGAGAACCTCAGGATCGAGCACGGATTCACACCGGTCCGAGTCGGCCTGTGTGACCTGCTACCGCACCTTCCCGATAGATGATGGATTGTGCAGCTACAGAAAAAATCACTTCCGGCGAAAAGTCTCTTGACATGGAAAGACTTCGCCAATACAATCGAGCGTTTCCAAGAGATGCTTGCCTTTCCTTTGATAACATCAACATCGCCGTTTTTTTTCGGGCAGATG
>CAZZPI010000190.1:0-5337 GCA_964655865.1 uncultured Nitrospiraceae bacterium | reverse complement strand
GCGCCGGTTGAAGGGTAGCTGGATCGAGAATGTGGTGGTACCGTTGCCCGTCACGTTCAAAGTACCGTTCGTAATCACCGGCCGTTGAAATCGCCTCATCTTCCAGATCGACCAACGCGAGTACGACCCCTGGTTTCCTTGGATGCTGAATCCCAAACGGGAAGCGCTCTCCCTCGGGCAGCCGACCGAAGGTCTTGATGTCACCCGAAAGCGCAACGACACCCGCAATCGCTCCGGCCTGGCGCATCATCTCCACCACACGATCTGCGGCATAGCCTTTTCCAATCCCGCCCACGTCCACGCGCATGCCCGGTTTGGACAAGAACACAGTGTGAGCGGCCTCATCGAGCTGCACCTCCGAGAGATCGACCAGCATCCGTAAGGCCTGCAGTTCTGCGTCGTCGGGAATGCGAGCCTGGTCCATCACGCTCCAGGCCTCCACAGCCGGACCAATGGCGATGTTGAAGCCTCCGTCGGTGAGCTGCGCGATATCGAGCGAGTGCTTCAGTACCGCGAAGGTTTCAGGACTCACTTGAACCGGTTTGATCCCGGCGGCACTGTTGACTCGGGAGAGCTCGCTCGAGGGGATCCATGTGCTCAAGAGCTCCTCAAGTCGACGCACTTCACGAAAGCCCGCGGTGGCGGCAGCCTGCGCCACGGATTCCGTCGGCGCGACCACCGTGATCGTGACCAGCGTCCCCATGTGCATTTGGGACCGCTTCACGAGCGCACGCTGTGATTGAGGCGAGACGGAAGCGCAGGCGCCGAAGAAGGGCAATACCATCAGCACTGATACCAGCACAAACCACTTGAGGCATCGCCCGATGAGAAAAGATAGGGAAGACAACGGTCAGGCTCCTACCACCAATGGCGACGAAAGTAATAGGGATAGCGGGGGTATGGCATCACCTCATACAAGCGAGACTCAGCCTCACTGGGGACGGGCAAGACGGTGGCCACGGTCCGGCCTTCGAGCGCGGGATAGGTAGCCAACATCTCACGCTCGGCTTCCGCCTGGTCTTTCGGGTTCTGAACGGTCGAGATCACGACCATACGGCCATAGCGAGGCGTGTCCACGCCGAATCGCCAAGTCCCCAGGTACGTTATCTGATCAGCGACGACTTCGAAAGTTGAAGAGAAGTCGGCTATAGACATAAATGGGCCTTCGCTGATCTGCACACGGCTCAATTGATATTCGCCGGCCGGCAGTTGAAGCAGAAAAACCTTGTCGTCCGACTCTAAATCCACGTTAAACCGTTCACCGGTCCTCCGGTTCACCAGCTCAAAAAACCTAACCTGCGGCTCATACCGCCGGGTAGTCTTTCCGGTCACCAGGGCCACGGCACGGCCGAAGACCAGCGGGGCATTTACATCGGGCGATACGGGCCTGGCAGGAAGATCGGTGGCGCAGCCGGTGGACATCAGCCAGGCCTGGAGCGCAATAAGCGCAAATGGCAGCCAGAGTTTGATCATGGCTGTCTTGAGCATGACCGCATTATAAGCAACCGCAGGCTTGAATACAGCATGTGCAGGCCGCCAAGGTCGGCGAAAAAGCTGTTGACAGGATGGGGTAAAGTCGGATACTAATAATCGTTCTCAATTTCATTTAACCCTAATCAGGACCAATGACTGACGCCGAACCTCAAGCCGCCTGCTCCACCAACGGCGGCGAAACCCGCTGCGAATGCGGGCAGCTTATCGCCAAAGTTCGTGGCGATGGACTGGAACTCAAATGCAAACGCTGCAAGCGGATCATTCGCATTTCCTTTAATGCCATAGAGGGTTGGGCTCCCCTCCCCTCGCGGGTCTGATCCCAAGGAAAGGAGGCTCACACTAGCGAACAGGAGAATTCGTCACCCTTAGCGCACAACAAGACCAGAGACCATCGAGTCCCGAGTCAGGCTGAAGTCTCTACACCTAACTTGGAGGATTGTTATGAAGAAGCGGACAATCCTCGGGGCTCTGATGGTCGCAACCCTGTCGGTCAATCCGGCCTGGGCTGAAGACAAGAACCTTGAGGAACGCATTAAGCAATTGGAAGAGGCCGTGAAGAAGTTCGAAGAGCACGAACGGCGCGAAGGCGCCATGGAGCGACGAGAAATTGCTCCACCACCGAGCGGGCAATATCCGGTCCCCACAGGTCCGATCACGGACATCAAGGTCGAACGAAAGGGAGAGGAAAAAGTTCCACTTGGATTCAGTTCGACCGGTTCAGGCCGTTTGATCTATGCAAAACCGTTCTTGAGCGCGCCGAAGGCGACGATCGGCGGCTACGCGGATATCAAGTACGGTTCGACGACGGGGCCGACATTGGATAATCCCAGCCGAAATTCCTTCAATCAGGAACGGATGGTGCCGTTCATCTATGCCGACATCACCGACCGGGTGAAATTCGCGACGGAAATCGAATTTGAGCGCGGCGGCACCAATTCTCCGGGTGCGAATGATTTTGCAGGCAACTCAACAGCGCGCGGCGCGGCGCAACTCGAGTTCGCACAACTCGATTACCTCATCAATGAGGCAATCAACATACGCGGTGGGATCTTGCTGATGCCGGTCGGCAAGTTCAACCTCTTGCACGACTCACCGCTTAACGACTTGCCCGATAGACCAATGGTTGATCGTCTGGTTATTCCGAGCACTTGGTTCGAGTCAGGAGCCGGCATTTACGGCACCCTCTATCCTACAACTCTTTCAAAACTGGACTATGAGTTCTATGTAGTGAACGGCATGGGATGCCAAGGTCAAGGGACGACCATCACGGATCTGACCGGCCTTCGCCCCTGTCGCGGGAGCGTCTCTCGTGATCTCAATGACAACAAGGGGATCGTCGGACGTGTCGCGTTCAGTCCCATGCTGGGCGTCGAGGTGGCGGGGTCCTCGTTCTACGGACAGTACAATCGCACAAATGCAGCAGGCGTCAACAACCAAAATAACAATATCGGGATCTATGCCATCGACTGGACTCTGCAGCGGGGGCCCTGGGAAGTGATCGGTGAGGCGGCGTGGGCCAGGATCGAGGGGAACCAAGGTACGACCTTGGCCACGCAAGGACCAGACGGAATGTTCGGTTACTACATCCAGGGTAACTATCACTTCATGCCGGAATGGCTCAAAAAAGTCGCCCCGACTCACTTTACAGACGCATCCACCTTCACGGCGGTGGTTCGCTGGGAGACGGTGGATACGGATACAAGCAACAGGACAAGGTTGGCGACCGGCCAGATCAGCAATCAACGGGATCTGCAACGGTTGACGCTGGGTATCAACTTTCGACCAATTGAAGACACAGTATTCAAGTTCAGTTACATGTTCAACACTCAGAAAGAGACGAGCGCGGGCAGATTCGTCAACGCTCCTGGGAACGGCGCTCCTCTGGCTGCGAGCGGCATTCTCGTCGACGGCAATGGATTCCTTTTCATGGCCGCGACCTATTTCTGAGAATTCCCCCGCGCGGCACTGCCGCGCGGGGGCTCTCTTGACCTTTATGCGACATAGATTATTGCACCACATCGTAGCCCTAGCTGGCGTACCGATTTTAATCGGCTGCGCTTCGCTCGCGGGTGTCCAAGAAAGGTACGTAGTATGCCCATACGATCAGGCGTGGGAAGCGGCGTTGGACACCGTCAAAGATCGAGGCCTCTCCCGCAAAGACAAGGACGGCGGAGCCATTCAAACGACTTGGCTTGAAGTCCCGATGGAAGGCCGAACTTTCGGCGCGCTTCAGCGAGAGATCAAAGATAGTCGCGATCGGTCGCGGATCTCGATCTCTCTCAAGCGAATCAACGACGTCACCATGGTCAGCTTGGCGGAGGAGCGCGAGCGCTGGGCGTTTCGCGGAGGCTCCCGTCTGTTCGGGTGGGCGCCGACCAATCCGTCTCAAGAAGTCATCGGCACGCTGCTGAATCGTCTGGAAACAAAGTTGAAGGAGCGAGGATGCTCATCAACCTGAAATGCGTCACCGTTTTGATCGCTGGGATCGCTCTCTTGAGCTTTGCTCTCCCAATCCGCGCTGCGGAGAAGATATGGGATAACGAACTACGCCGCTACCTCACGGAAGAAGAATTGAGTCATGCCGAAGTCTTCATGACCGAAGAAGAAGCCGTGAAGATCGTGCTCCCCAAATCACAGCGGGTTCGAAAAGAGCTTCTGCAGCTCACCCAAGAAAAAAAGGAGTTGATCGAACAGCGGATCGGCTGGAGATTCCCCGAAGAGTCCTTCGAAGTCTACATCGGCGAAACCAAAGACAAGGTCGACGGCTATGCGATGGTGCATAACACCATCGGCAAGCATAAGCACATGACATACATGGTCGGTGTGGACGCCCAAGGCCGGTGCACGGACGTCGAATTGCTCGTCTTCCGCGAGGCCAAAGGCAGCGAAGTCGGCCGAAAACGGTTTAACGTGCAGTACGAAGGGAAGACGGTCTTCGACCCGATCCGCATCAACAAAGACATCATCAATCTTTCCGGCGCCACCATGTCGGTGCGCTCGATGAGCGCCGGAGTTAAGCGCGTGCTCGTCATCATCGATGAGTTTTTTCTCAAACCCCAAGGGATCGGCAGCGATACGGTCCAAGCGCGGAAAGTGGACAAGGGGTTCTTCAGTTCGCTGTTTGACTTTTAACACGGCCGCGAGTCGGACTCTCAGGCATGCGCAATTTCAACACTCGGTTCCGCCTGCGAGAGTCGGATCGTCACATACGCATTCTCTATACGCTCTTTCTCTTCCTGATGCTCGTTGGGTTTGCGTTTTCATTTTTTTGGGCGCATAGCATGACCGGACTCACGCCTCAAGGCATCGCCGATCATTATCTCGGCTCCGACGCCACTTTTGGCGAGCCCATGTCGTTTCGTGAGCTTGCGGAGGTCACGCACTTCCACCTGTTTACCATGCCGGTGGTGTTCATGATCCTGACCCATGTCATGTACTTAACCGGCGCGAGCAACACGATCAAAGTCAGCGCGACGTGGGCTGCCTTCGGGGGCTTGATGCTCGATCTGACGTCGCCCTGGCTGATCAGCTATGTGTCTCCGATCTTCGTCCTGACCATGTTGGCCGGTGATACGTTGATGGTGGCGAGCTTCATTGTGATGATGGCGATTCCGTTGTATGAAATGTGGGTCTTGCGGCAACCGCTGATAGCAGGAAAAAGGAGTGAGGCATCCTAGCGTGCCCTAGCTAGCGGAACAGCACCTACGGCCAGAGGTTCTTAGCCCAGAGCCCAAGCCGCCCTCTCGCTCATGATGCGTGAGAGGGTGGTCTTGGGCTCTGTTTTTTATTGGATTCTTCTTCACAAAGGAGACAAGCCGGTGCGGAGCAAATTCGACAGCGTCA
>CAZZPI010000189.1:0-5373 GCA_964655865.1 uncultured Nitrospiraceae bacterium | reverse complement strand
ATTGGCGGCATGCTGGCCAACAATTCCGCGGGACCCCACACGCTCCGGTACGGCTCGGTCAAGGACAACGTCCATCGGATTCGCCTGTGTTTGGCGTCTGGAGAGTGGCTGGATGCGCGGGCCGATCGCACGAGCGAGCCGCCGTTCGCCGGTTTGCTGGAGAGTCTCAGGCCTCTCCGCGAGGTGATCCTTCTCATACGGGAGCACGCCGCGCTCATCGCCGAGAAACGCCCTCGGGTGAGCAAGAATAGCTGCGGGTACAATCTCTTCGATCTGGCGGAAGGAATCGGGCGCGGAGTCTGCGATCTCCCGAAGCTGTTCGTCGGCAGCGAGGGGACGTTGGGGGTGATCAGCGAGGCTACCTTGCGCCTTGTGCCCAAGCCCAAAGCGAGTCTGACCGCGCTGGTCCATTTCCGTCACCTGGAAGACGTCGGGGCGGCCGTGCCGCGCTTGCTGGACCTCGCGCCGAGTGCCTTAGAGGTCATGGACGCAAGCACGCTCAACCTCATCGGTCGGAAGGCGCACGCCATCCCTGGCGACGCCACGGCCACGCTGTTGGTGGAGTTGGATGCGGACCAGGTGGAAACCGATCTCCGCGGCGTCGCCGACCGCGTGGCCGCGCTGTGTCGAGGGTACAAACTGGCGAGCGACCTGATTATCGCCTTCGACCGTGACCAGCGCGAGCAACTCTGGAAGGCAAGAAAGGCGCTCTATCCCAGCCTCTACCGGTTCGATCAGAAGAAGAAGCCGATCAATTTCGTGGATGACGTCGTGGTGCGCGCCGACCGGATCAGCGAATTGATCCGCTACCTCGAAGATTACTTCTCCGGTCAGCAGGTGTCGGTCGCCATTTTCGGCCATATCGGCAACGGCAACGCCCACATCGTTCCGTTGCTCGACCTGAACGATCGGGGAGATTTCGCGAAGATGGTAGAAGGCTACGGTGAGATCCATCGGACGGTGCTCGATCGGTTCGAGGGATCGATCTGCGGCGAGCACGGCGATGGGCGCGTCCGCGCGGAGTACGTGCGGAAGATGTTCGGCGAGGAGCTCTACGAGCTGTTCGTTCAGGTGAAACGGGCATTCGATCCGACCGGCGTCCTGAATCCCGGCGTGAAGATCAGCGATCGCCCGTTTACCGAGCATATCGACTATACGAGACTCTCGAAGTCCTGCGCGACCTGCGCCAAATGCAACTCGGTCTGTCCGGTGTACGACGTATTTCAGTCCGAAGACATGAGCTCGCGCGGGTGGTACGAGATCGTCACCGCCAAGGACTATAGCTACTTGAATTCCAAGCGGGTCGTCGAAGCCTGTCTGAACTGCAAATCCTGTCGGACGATCTGCCCGGCCGGGGTGGACGTGGCGGAGCTGATTCTTCAACGGCGCGCGGAAAACCCGAACCGCCTGGCCGGGCTGATGTTCAAGCTGCAGGCGCGACCGTGGTTGTTCGAGCCCGTGCTCAGGCTCCTGGCCAGGACACAGCCTTATTGGGACAGGCCGGCGATGCGTGCGCTGATCGAGACGGTGACACGGCCTTGGATCCGGGGGCTCGCGGAAACCGCGCGGATCCCGCGAGAGATGGTGCTGCCTCGACTCGCGACGCGCCGGCTGCGTGAGCGCCATGCGGACCTTATTCCGCCGGAAGGCCTTTCTTTGCGTCCCACGGCTTATTTTCATGGCTGCGCAGCCAACTATTTTGCTGACGGAGTGGGAGATGCCGTGATCGCCGTGCTCCGACGGCTGGGCATGGAACCGGATCTCCCCGAGCAGCGATGTTCCGGCACTCCCATCGACACCTATGGCCATCGTGAGCTTGCCAAAGAGGGGGCGCGTGACAACTTGGCTTCGCTTGCCCCGTATGTGACGGTCGTAACCGGCTGTGCCTCTTGTACGCTTATGTTAAAGGATTACCCCGCCCTGTTTGCCGGTGAGCCTGAGGAGGCGGTGGCTCAGAACCTGGCCTCCAAAGTCCGCCACATTTCCGAGGTCGCTGTCGCGTCGGGCGTGCTTCCGGAGACAGCGGAGTCGATCGGCGCAGCCCGCAAGGTAACGTATCATTCCTCTTGCCACCTCCGCGCGGCCGGAGTCACCAAGGAGCCGAAGCAGATTTTGGCTTCGCTGCCGGGCGTCGAGTTCGTCGAGATGATGGACGCCGATCGCTGTGCGGGCGGCGCGGGCACCTATATCATCAAGGACTATGCGACCTCTCAGAAAATCTTCACACGCAAACGACGCGCCATTGAACAAAGTGGCGCCGAAGTGGTCGCGACAAGCTGTCCGGCCTGCATGATCCAGCTCAAAAACGGGCTGCAAGAGAGGGTACAGGTCAAGCATGTGGCCCAAATCCTTCAGGAATATTTTGAGGCGGCGGAGCAACGGCGAACCATCACGGGAGCCGGCCGGCCGTGAAGCTTCGCAAGGTCGATCTGCTCTTCGTGGGGTTTGCGTTGCTGGTGGTGGTCGGTGTTTCGATGCTGCCCTCTCCCAAAGATCGCAATCCCAGGGTGCCGGGCACGCTGGAGCATAGCGGGTTGGCCGTCGAGAAGGAGTGCCTTCGATGCCACGTGGCGGATGGACCGCGTCCGCTCCCGGCCAGACATCCGAAGCGACAGGACTGTTTTCGCTGCCATCTAGTCACCAAAGCCTTGTGAGGGGTGAAGAAGATCATGATCACGGTTTATATTCTCGGATTGACCTTACGGGACAGGGTCGGTGAGTCGGAGCTGGAGTGCGATGTGCCCCGGCCGACTACGGTCAAGCTACTCATCGAATCGAATCAAGAACGATTGGGCGCGCTGATCCCCTTCTTGAAGAGAGGCGAGATTTTGGTGACCATCAACAAGAAAGTGGGGACGCTGGAGTCCGTTGTCAAGGATGGAGACACGCTCAAGCTCGCCTACCAGTCAAATCCGGTGTACGAGGGCGCCCGCTGGCAGAACCCGTAGACGCAGCGGATTCACGAGCCCGCCAATCGATTAAAACAAAGCGCTTGCAGTCGATGTAGGAGATGTCAGCAGAGGCTCGTCTCGATGAGCTTCCTCTTGTTCCATGAAGTGCTGACTCCGGTAATCGATCGTCAGGCGGCTATGGCGATCGCCGGTCAGCTCGATGGAAATCGTCCCTTCTGCGGTCCTCCAGGTGGCGTTGTATTCCAAGTGGCCGATCATCACGGCGACACCCCAATACTCGGGTAGGGGTCGGTAGAGATCGTCAACCCAGACGGTCTTATCCACGTGAGGCATTCCATAAATCGCGGCAATGGCGGTTTTGATGCGCCCATAGTAGTCGATGAATTCGTTAGTCGAGTGCACTGGTCTTTGCAGGAAAGCGCACTGCCCTCGCACCAACTTACTACCCTGAAATTGATAGCCTTCCAGAATCGCGTGTCCTCCGAGTTCTTTCGAGTAGACGAGCTTGTCCACGTTATCCCGCCTGAGGGTCCCAGGGGTTGCGGCACGGATCGTTTCCTGATTCGTCTCCCAATGGTTCCTCAGGAAGTTGAGGAATTGCAGCACTTGCTGTTCAACTTCGGCCCCAAGGACATCAACCGGATGGGTCTCGACGGGATGGGTCGCGGGTGCGCCGCCGAGCGGCACCGAAGGACTGATCCCGCAGTGAGCGGGGAACACGTGCAGGACGCCGACGATGAGAACGGAGAGCATTCGAGGCATAGGCGCCACCATAGCCTCCGAGGCTCTCCGAGGGCTACCCCCCGAAAGGGTAGTAATGCTCCCATCCTCGGTCGGTCTGAGAGAGAAGTGTGGGGGAAACCGGCGAGAATCTCTTATGGACTTCGGCGGCGCCCGTCGGCGGAAAGGACAGCTCGACGCCGCGAGTGATCCCCCGACGAGTCAGGCACAGATGCGCGAGGACTCGCATATCCTGTGGTCGAAGGTTAAGTCTTTCGGCCTCCCTCTCTTGCGGAGTCGTCATACAGACCCCATCAAGTTGGAATCATCGGAATCATCGTCCACATCCTCGAGACCTATTAGGTTTTCGATATATCTGCAGGTGTCCTCAAGTCCGCTCTGGTCTCCCGAAGCAAGGGCTCCTCGCATCGCACGGTGGGCTTCGACTAAGGCATCGGTCAATTCGCTCACACGAATGGCCAGAATTCTATTCGTTGTATCCATAGTGCCACCATTCATTTCACTTTAGACATAAAATGGCTTCTCATGTAGACATCGCTCGCATGGCGGCGGCCGGGGGCTCCTCGGGTTTGCCTCGCAAGGTCATGGGAAACCTTCGTGTCGCAACACCCACATAGGAAGGCACCTCTTGTCCTGGCCCTCTTGCAATTCCGTGTTCGGCAGTCGTCATTGTGTCAGGAGGCGTTACTTATTGTTCCTTGATTGTTCTCCGAACCTCTGGCTTGTGATCCAGGAACATGGCACCCGGTCTACTAGAGGCAGCTTCATTGGAGTATTGGGGTTGTACCCCCAACCGCTGAGTCCGATCAGAAGCGGTATGCCGATAAGAGAAGAACCCATAGGAGACCGATCCCTTGGTGCTGCGGAACGACCTGAAGGCATGCTTGTCGAACGCATCGCGCTAGGCACGCGCCCGCTCCCCGTTGGGCGACTTCTCGGCGGAAGCGACAGCGTTCTTCGCCGGTTGCAGGCGAAGAGAATACTGCACGGCCAATACCGATGTGAGCGGGCAGAGGCGTACCAGTCATCACCGACTGGGCTTCGCCAGGTCGCCCCGAGCTCGGAAAGCCTGGCAGCGGCCCCGGCGCCAAGGACAATTTTGTTCCCCGCTTTGAACTGATAGGTGCCGATTTCAAACGACGCAGGTTTGACAGGATGCCATTTCCCATCGGTCAACAACACGGCAGCTATCTGGTTCGTATCGATCTCCAAGCGGTCGTCCATTCCGGTTTCCCCCTTTGGTTCGGTGATCGCGTTCCCGCAGGCTCGAGCCATTCTGGCTCCAAGTCCAGGAACACCGCCCCGTGACCAGTGGTGAAGGAGAGAGGCCCGCTGAATCGGGCCGAACCAACGTTAGTCCCGTCCCCCAGCCACCCAGTGTATTCAACCTTTCCCGTGTCTCCCCGGTTGACGCGTTGCATAGCCGCTTTTCGTGATCGCGCAGAGGTCGGCCTTCGGATATCCACTCGGACTGGCACCCGGGAGTCAGAGCTCCTCTCCTTCTTCCAAATGCCGCTCGTAACAGCTCCTGTGCCAGAAGCGTTGCATATCTGATTCTTTGACGGCCGATGGGTCTTTCGGGCTGACAAGCTTCCCGCATAACACGCATGGCTGAGGGACAGGCTGTCTCTTGCCCGTTCGCGCGCGATGATCCTCCCGATCCCATCCGTGAGATCTCATCTCGCTTCCTCGCAAGTTGAGGTTGCCGGGGGAGCTCTCG
>CAZZPI010000188.1:0-5402 GCA_964655865.1 uncultured Nitrospiraceae bacterium | reverse complement strand
CCATCCCCCAGTGGGGCCCTTCCGTTGCGCGCGGTGGGGCGCCCGTTCGCCGCGCCACCTGCTGTGATTTCCCCTCAGTACGTCGAAATTATTTTCTGTTTGGGGTTAGTCCATGCGGCGAGCGGCGGATTGCCTAATAACTCCGGTGGCTGCGCCGCGGCTCGCGCTCGTTTGTTCCGCGGCCGCCGCTGAGCCGCGGGGCCGATGGGCCGACGCTCGCGGCGTGCGGCTCACCCGCCGCGCCGTTAGATAACATGCGAAGTGGGCAACAGGGTGTGGCGCGGCTGCTCAAGATTTTCTCCGGCAAGGCCGCAGGAGTTCGAACGCCGAGGCGGATTTGTGAAGCGCGATGGCAGGGGTCCTACGAGATACGCTTCACGAACGACGAGCGACGGGCCCTACAAATCGCGGATCGCGCCCTGCAGGACTGTAATTTGTGTGATCGGATCGCCGGCGCTCTTCAGCTCGGTCCGGATCTGATCCTTGAGGTAGGAAGAGTAGCCGATCTTGTCGATGAGGAGGTCGAGAAACCGTTCGGCCGGCAAAAGGCTCTGACCCTTAAGAGCTTCCACGGTTTCATCACTGACCGGGACGTACGTGCTCCCGATGTGGAAGACGACGTTATAATACCGCTCCTTCCCGATTCGCTCGAACCGTAGGCCTTTCACGCGACTCTCCCCCTGAGACGACGACGCGGCGTCATTCTAGACAAACACACGTGAGAAAGACAAGGGAGATCGAGGCAGGCTCTTCCCGCCGCTCGGCTTGGTTTCGTTGTCGGAGCGTTCAGGAATAAGGTGGGCGAGTAAGGGCCAGGTCAGGATCAGGGACCAGTTTTTCCGAAATATTCCCGTCGGCTGACCGTCACATCGGCCACGAACATCACTCCGGAATGGCGGTCGAACAGCGGCCGCAGGCCGGCCAAGATCGGCTCGACTTTTTCCTCGGGCACGACGGTCATGATCATCACGAGACTTTCCTGCTCGTTGAACATGAAGTGAGCCTCGCGGACTCCGTGGTGGCCCTTGCCCGACACGTTGCCGATGATCGTGTAGCCGGTCGCATGTACCTTGTCGAACAACTCCGTGACGAATGCGCGGTGCTCGCCCGCGACGATCACACGAATCTCCTTCATCGGATGCAACGTCAGCCCGCTCATTGGTCCAGCTCCTTTCCACCTTACCTAACGTATGGATTGCGCGAAGGGGGCACTGACGCGGTGCCAGGCTCCCGTCGGGCGATACCGGTACATGGCCCCGTCTTCAGGCTCCACCGAGACCAGATGCACCCACTCATTATGATAGTAATGCTGCAGCGCTTCATGCCGCCCGATCAGTTTCTCGATATTGGCGCGAGGCGCCTCGATCACGGTCAACAACCGCATGGGTTCGTGATAGGGCATCGTTCCGTTCATGACTGTCTGCCAGGCCAGACCGAGCCGCAGGTCGCTCCAGGGGCCGGACATGATGCCGAGACGGCCGACCACATTATGATAGACCTTGCTGCCGCTGCCATACACCTCATTGTCGACGGCGGAAAAATAATGTTCCATGTTGATCCATTGCGCCACGACCTGCGGCCCAGTCAGCAGGATTTCGAGCAAGCGACAGCTCGGGTCCTCGCGATAATCGTAGGAGTGCAGAAAGACATGTCCCGCCAGATTGAGGCCCTTGGTCAGGTCCCGCCGGCCGATGATAAAGGCCGCGTTGCCGGACAAGCCCCACTCAGGCCGCACTTGGCTCCAGTCCGCGCTTCGTTCCCGCACATGGGTCGCGGCCTCGGTGAGGGACAGCGCCTCCTTGATCTCCGGGAACCGGGCAGACCGTTCCTGACTCGTGAGCCGGGCCGCTTCGCGCAAGTCCTCCAGCAGCCGCGCCACGTCCTTGCGATGGGTCAGCGGCACGTCTTCGAGGTCGAACAGGTGCACGTCGTCGGTCGTCGTATCGACCTGGCCGGCGAGAAAATGGGTGTCGGACGGAATGTCGATGCCGTTCTTGGCCAGCCGCTCGCGCACCTTGGGGCTGTTCGCCATCACGGCGAGGACCCGCGCGTTGGGCTTGCCCTCGTTGCCTCCACAGGCGCCGCAATCGAGCGCCGACTCGAACGGATTGTTGTCCGAAGTGCTCCCATGCGCGCAGAACAGGACGAGTCGCGCGAAATTTTGGGTGAGCCCCATCATGCGGAGCGCGGTCTCCACCGTGAGCACCTGCTCATCCAGCGTGAAGCCCGTGCGGGTGATCCGCTCCTTTTGCAGCGAGGCGGCCCGCGGGTTGAGACGGTATTCGCGCCGCAGCATCTCGAGGAGGGCGGCGAGGTCTTCTTGCGACAGACCGAGATCCTGCGCCGCGGCAATCACCGCCGGCTCCAGACGGTCGTGTCCGTCCAAGCTGTGCAGGCGCAGGCTCTCCACGAATTCCAGGGAGATCCGCGAACCGCGGAACCCAAGTCGCTCGCGTAAGGCTTTCCAGATGACGGCGCGCTGTTCCGAGACCACCATTTCCTCGATGTCGGCCGGGGGTAGTTTCTCCACCGTCAAGCTCGTGGCAATGGAGGGGACTAGGAGGCGCTGCACCCACGCGCTGAGACGCCGGTAGAGCCTGGGCAATGCCGTTTTGCCGATGATCGGAAGGCCGTAGAACCAGCCCAGCGACTCCACCATGACATACGGCGTGATGATGTTCTCCTTCAAATCGTGCAGCAAGGTGTGGCCTGCATGGACAAGCCTGGTCCGCGAGGCATGTTTGTGCACGATATGCTGGAGGTAACTGCGTGGGATTTCGCGGACCTCGTTCCGCGGCCGCATGATGACGGGAAACTGTTCGGTGTCGTGCTCTTTGTCCCAGGCACGATGGCGGATGAAGACCGCGAAGAAGCCGGCAAAGCCATAGGTTTCGTTCGCGCCGGTCGCTTCCAGGTGACGCCGGAACGGCTCCGACCGCACATCGATACAGAAGACCGACTGGGACTGCGGCCGCATGGGCTTTACGGTCTCGCGGCGCCGGGCCTCGGCGGCCGGAGCCGTCCGCATCAGCGTGCCGCAGACCTGTTCGTGGTATCCCGCCTCGAATGCCTTCAGCCAGACCGGGCCGTGATGCGACTCCGGGAACGCGTCCATCCACCGGACGAGCGTGGCAAGATGCTCCGGTTCTCCCTCCAACAGCACGGCCGGCACGAGCTCCAACGCCAGGGCCAGCCCCACGAGGCGGCGGGCCGCGACCAGGCGGAGCGCTCGGTCGCGCTGCAGGCCCGTGTCTGCTTGCAGCCGGTCGGCTAAGGGCTTCCACCCGTCGCCCCTCTCTCGGGACAGGCGCTCGACCTCCTCGGCATAAGGACCAGGCAACCGTCCTGCCACCTGTTCCTTCCGTAGAAAATAGGCATGCGGGTGATCCTGCATGTAGGCGGAAACTGAGTCGAACGTGCCCTCAATGGCCAGCTCCTCGCGGCAGACGTTGCGGACCAGCTCGCGGACGTACCAGAGGCGGACGGCGAGAAGCTTTACGAGGCTGATCGGATGCGCCTGCTGCCACGGGTAATCCTGTTGCTCCGCCCGCCACTTGATGAACCCCGCCCAGCCGGGAAGGGCGGTGAGTTGCAGTGAGAGATAGTCCTGTCTCAGCGTCGCGGGAATCCTCAGCACGGCCAGGCTTTCCAAGACGGCATCCTCCGGGTGCTCGGGCAGGGCGGCGATCTTCCGCCCCCCGTCCTCGATGCCGCAAGGCGACCATTCTCGGGAAGCGAGTGATTTCCAGGCGCCGTAGAACCCCTGCTCCCGTCCCGGCATGGCCCAGGTCGCGTGGCCCTCGTCCAAGAAGGCCTCACACCATTTGATCAGCTCGCTGTTGACCAGCGTGACGATCCGGGTGCCGAAGGTGCGGTCGCACCAGGTCGAAAGCGTGAGATAGCGTCCCAAGGCGTCCCGGTCGTCTCCGACCGCCGCTGCGATCTGGTCCTCGACCGTCGGTGCGTGCAGGAGGGGCGCCAGATGCTGCGCGAGGGCATTCACCAGTTCATCATGAGGGTCGTGGTCCAATAAGGCATCGAGCGGCTGGTCCGTCTTGGCGCTCAGGTCGTGGGTCAGACAGGCGCGCAGCACCTCCCGATGGGCGATTCGGAACGGGCCGACGGTGAGCATTTCATCGCGGGCGAGCGGTTGCAGGGCCTCATCGAGATGATGGGCTTGGATTCTGCCGGAGCGGAGATAGCTCCGATAGGTCTCGCCCGAGAGATAGCCTTGCCCGCCGAGAAATTGCCTGCCGCGCCGGACGGTCTCTTCGAACGGAAGATACTCCAGGCTATGGAGCGGATTGTGGTGGACGAAGGTGCGCATGGGCCAGTACTGGCCGATCACCTCGCCGGCGAGGCGGACGATGCCGCGAAGCTCCATGCGACGCGTTTCCTGGTCCACGGCCGGATTCATCGGTTCCATGCGGGGAACTCCATCACCACGGTTCGGTGGACCTGGGTTGGCCCGAGATCGGAGAAGAAGCGGGGCGGCAGAATGCCCAAGGCGACGAGCAGCATGAGCACGATCGCGAGCGACGCTGATTCAGATCCGTGCAGGTCCTCGTGCCGGTCCCCCGGTCGCCGGCGCCCAAACAAGAGGCCTTGCATGAGCTCGAACGTGTACCAGGAGGCCGCGAGCCACGCGGTGAGTATGACGATCACGCCGGCGGACCAGGTGAACGATGGCGCCAAGAGCATACCGATGAACCCGGCATACACGCCGAAGGGCGGCAGACCCAGCGCCGCGAGGGCCAGCAGCGACAGGCCGATCGCGAATCGAGGCATGGGTCGGGCGAGGCCACTGAGCGCGCGAAGGCCGATCTCACCATAGCGGGCCCGCAGTTGATACCAGGCGAGGAGCAACCCGCTCGTTGCCAGGCCGACCCCGCTCAGGTACACGTGAGACTGCGGCGGGACGCTCCGGGTCCCGAGCAGAAACCACCAGAGCATGGAGAGGAAGGCCAGGCCGCCGAAGGCGACCACCGACGGGGCTCGGGATTGCGTCAAAGCCCTCAAGGAGCCGTACAGGGTGCCGAGCAGAGCCAGAATTCCCGCGACCTCCATCAGAGCATCGGGTAACTGAGGCAGCGCGGTCAGGAGGCCGTGAAGCCCGACGAGGGGCAGCACCACCGCGAGGAAGACGGGGAGGTTGCCGGGCAGGGTCGTCAGGGCGGCCACATACCCCTTGTGAAACGGCATGAGCGGAAGCGCGGTCGCGCAGGCCCGCGCGACCGCGACGGAGGCGATCGGCGGATCGGCCATGATGGCGCTGCCGGCCGCGAGCACGCCAAGGGCGAACGTCCCGATGCCCCACCAAGTCGACAATCCTGGCGCTTGCCGAGAGTAGACAAGCATCAGCCCGACAGAGGCGAGGAGGAGAACGAGGAGGATCAACGAGA
>CAZZPI010000187.1:0-5412 GCA_964655865.1 uncultured Nitrospiraceae bacterium | reverse complement strand
CGATCTATCCGTCTATGACGCCTGTCTCGAGGCGGTGGGAGGTGGCCGTTGACAACACCGACGTTGACTCTGCCGGTGTTGCTGCGCGCGCTATGCGTGCCGACCTTCGCCCGTGAGTATGCAGTCGTGGCGGCCCACGCCGCCCGCGAAGGGCTGTCGCATGAGGCCTATTTGCAGACACTGGCGACACAGGAGGCCAGTGACCGCGCGGCCCGTCGGGTGGAACGCCTGATCGTGGAGACCAAGTTGCCACGCGGTAAAAGTCTGGCGACGTTCGACCTCGCACGACTGCCGCCCAAAGTCCGCACCGCCGTGGCGACGCTCCGAGAGGGCGCGTGCCTGGATCAGGCCACCAATGTGCTCGTGTTTGGCAATCCCGGAACCGGCAAGACCCATCTCGTCTGTGGGCTCGGGCTGGAACTCGTCCGGCACCGGCGCCCCGTGCTCTTTGCCCCGACCTTCCAACTCGTCCAGCGCTTGCTCGCGGCCAAACGCGATCTCCGCCTCGCGGCCGAACTGAAACGGCTCGATCGCTTTGATGCGCTCATTCTCGATGACCTCGGGTATGTGCAACAGGACCGCGAAGAGATGGACGTGCTCTTCACCCTGCTAGCCGAACGCTATGAACGCCGGGCAGTGCTGATCACCAGCAATCTCGTCTTCAGCAAGTGGGACCAGATCTTCAAGGATCCCATGACCACGACGGCGGCCGTCGATCGGGTGGTCCATCATGCCGTGATTCTGGAACTCCCGATTCCCAGCTACCGGGCTCAAGCCGCGAATGCGAGAAGTCAGGCGCCATCCGGCGCTACCACGCCAGGCATGAAGAGCGTGGGAGACACGAATGTGAACGACGATCGTACCGACGGAGCCCGGACGACTCCCTGAACCGGAGGACGGCCCCTGCACTTCTAATTGTCGCCAGCCCTCAAATCTAATTGACGCCAGACACCCCCCTGCCCCAATGGCTTCCGCTGGCCATCCGATATGGGGGCCCGTGCGGTGCCGGGTACCCGCCCGGCGGGTGTCCTCCGACGCCCCCATCCCCCGGCCAGTCACCGACGAAGCCGGACGCCTGGCCCGGGCCAGAGCCACCCGTGCTGAGTGAGCATCTTGCGAATCGAAGCACTGAGGAGCCGCACGGCTCGTGCCCTCGGCGTTCGGGGCGCGGGCTCGCGCGGTCTCTGCTCCCAAGAGCAGGGGGCGCCGCTCGACTTCACCCGTCCTCGATTCCATCGGGACCCTGTGGCATTCGAAAGGCCGCAGGCCGAACGCACCGACCGCTCGGACGTCGCGGCATGCCCGCTGTTCTCCAGCCGTCACCGGTCCGGCTGCCTTGAAACGACTCCCGACCCCTTTGTTTTGGACCGGCCGTGCAGCTCGCGCGGCTCTCGATCTGGATCCACACTTTCGTGCCGGGGCTGCCCCTCTCGCTCCTCGACCACGGCCTCGTCCCCGGGAACTCGCTCGTCGGGATCGGCCGGCTCGACGAGATGAAGGAGAAGATCGAGGAGGGGAGCCTCCCGCTCTACAAGATCGACGCCGCGCATCTGCTCGGTGAGGCGGCCGAGCCCTTGAAACATCTCGCGCGCCTCGCGGACGCGACGCCGTCCGACCTCGCCCAGGCGCGCAAGGCGAAGGCCGCGGCTCTCGCCGGGGTCGCTCCCGCGGCGGCGCTCTGCGACCTCGTGACCGCCGCGCGGCTCGATGGCGAGCCCGTCACGGTGGATCTCGCGAAGTGGGACGAGGTCCGCGACCGGCTCTCCCGCTCGAAGGAGCACCGGGCAGCGCGCCAGCGTCTCGACGGCCTCCACGCCTTCCACTTCCCGGTGGCGTTCCCCGAGGTCTTCTTGCGCGAGCGGCCGGGGTTCGACGCGATCGTGGGGAACCCGCCGTGGGAGGAGGCGACGCTCGAGGAGGACGCCTTCTGGGCGCGGCATTCGCCTGGGCTCCGCTCGCTGCCGCAGCGCGAGCAGGAGGCGGCCAAGGCGCGGCTGCACCGCGAGCGGCCGGACCTCGTCGCGGCCTACGATCGGGAACTCGAGGAGGCCAAGGCGCTCAGGCGCGCGCTCACGGCCGGGCCGTATCCGGGCATGGGGACGGGCGACCCAGATCTCTACAAGGCCTTCTGCTGGCGGTTCTGGAACCTCATCTGCGAAGACGGTGGGCGGATCGGCGTGGTGCTCCCGCGCTCGGCGCTCGCCGCCAAGGGCTCGACCGAGTTCCGCCGGGAGGTATTCTCGCGGGCCGACAGCGTGGATGTGACCACGCTCCCGCACCGGAGGGGGCCAGGTCTTGACTTTGACAATTGAGACCGCCGACGCGTCGGAGAGGAGAAATCGCCGTGCCCAGCCTGCGCGCGCCAACACCGGAATTTCAAGACGGGCCCTTCGACAAGCTCAGGACAGGCGGAAGCATGGGCAGCCTGCGGCCAGGCACACCCCCTTGCCACTGCAAGACTATCCAAATGAGGGCAGGCAAGGGACGTGACAGGCGCTCAAGCGGTGCAAATGTGACGATCAGGGGCCTTGTGACTCGAAGAAGGTTCAAATCTGCTGCAAGAGGGTCCACCCAACGGAGCTTGCTCGTGCCGCCCGCGCGTCATCGCTTCATCGTATCAAGCGGACGGATACAACCCTCCGGTGGACTTTCAGGTTGCTTGCCTCCACTCGTCAGTTCCCCGCCTGGCGGCCTGCCTGTGCGGCAGACAGGCGCACGAGTCGCCACGGACAAATATGACGATTGGTGGAGGGCTGAAGATTTGTACCACCCTCCGTCGCCAGCTCGGCCCTGAAGCCTGCCTCGCCGGCTCCCACAAGGGGACCAGCCCCCTCGTGCGCGCCCCACGAAGGGGGCACACCCCCTTCGGATCCCCCAGTCGGGGGTTCAAATGGTGGAGGGCAGGGGATTTGAACCCCCGACCCCGACGTTGCGAACGTCGTGCTCTCCCAACTGAGCTAGCCCCCCACCGGACTCTCACCGAGCAGCGAACAGCCAGTAGCGATTCGCTCCACTGCTAGTTACCAGCTATAAGCTGCCGGCTATCCAAAGAACGCGAGCGCCGACCTTCTTGACCGCAGGCTTTGCCGGAGCGGAATTGCCTGGACCTATCCTCTGCGGAGGAGACGGGGAGGAAGATTCGCGCTCGCGCGACCGCAACCGGCGGCATTATACACAACCTGGCGCAATCAGGCCACCCAAAGCTGAGGACATCAGATCGCTTAGCGCGATTCAATTGACTGCGTCCGTCAAGCCCCACGCCGCCAGCCGCCGTTCAGAATCGATACGGAGGAACCGTGGGCGGAGCACGAGGTCGAACACCCCCTCTTTTCCCGGACAGAGGCTCAGAACCTCGCGCCTGGTCTGCTCGATCAATCGCAGCGTCTCCTCCCGGGTCAACGTGTCGTGACGCAAGCGAAGGACGGTCCAGTCAACGAGCCGGCGAAGCTCGAGCAGACGCTGTTGCTCGTCTAGAACGTTTTGAGGATCGAGCATGGTGGATTACGGGCTGATGATCGCGGCAATTGATCCGGTAGCCGCACCCTCGACAAACACCCGACGCCCTTCGACGCGAAGCCTGCCTTCAGCATACAGTTGCACGGCGCGTGGGTAAATCTTGTGTTCCTGTTCCAGAATCCGGTCGGCGAGTGATTCCGGCGTATCGTCGTCCAGGACCGGGACCGCCGCTTGGATGATGATCGGCCCCTCATCCACTCCTTCCGTGACGAAGTGCACCGTGCATCCCGCCAGTTTGCAGCCATGATCGAGCGCCTTTTTCTGGACCTCGAGCCCGGGAAAGGCCGGCAGCAAGGCGGGATGGATGTTCATCATCCGGTCCTCATAGGCTTTCACCAGCACCGGCGTAACGATCTTCATGTACCCCGCGAGCAGCACCAGCTCAACCCCATGCTTCCGCAATACGTCCAACACCGCGCGATCGTACGCCTCCCGACTGTCCGGTTGCCCCGCGTAGGGCTTGGGGTCGAGGAAAACGTCGGGCGCTCCGTGCTTGCGGGCGCGTTCCAGCGCCTGGGCATCCCGCTTGTTCGAGACCACGACGGCCAAGGTGGCGTCGAGCCTTCCTGCTTCGATGGCATCGATGATAGCCTGCAGGTTGGACCCTCTTCCAGAGGCGAGGACGCCGAGTTTCACCGGAATCGCGGGCTTAGTCGCCATACTCCACCAAATCCTTACCGGGCATCCTCTGCACAACCTCCCCGATCGGCATGGCATGATCGCCCAAGGCGCTCAGGCGTGCGATCACAGGATCGACATCGCGTGGGGCCGTGACGAGAATTAACCCGATGCCCATATTGAAGACGCGATACATTTCGTCCACCGCGACGTGGCCTCGTCGTTGGATGAGGCCGAAGACTGAGGGCACGGTCCAAGAGGATCGCGCGATCCTCGCCGCACAAGCCTTCGGGAAGATCCGCGGCAAGTTTTCGGTGATCCCCCCGCCTGTGATGTGGGCGGCGCCTTTGATTGTACATTCGTTGGCCAGCGTCAAGATTTGCTTGGCATAGATGCGCGTCGGCGTCAGTAGCGCCTCCCCGAGCGTGTGATCCAACTCCGGGACACGGGTGGATACCGAAAGCCCCGCTTCATCGAAGAGGGCTCGCCGCGCGAGCGAGTACCCGTTGCTATGCAGACCGGTGGAGGCCACTCCCACGAGCACATCGCCGGGCTCGATGGTCCGCCCGTCGATGATCTTCGCGCGATCGACCACCCCCACGGCAAAGCCCGCAAGGTCGTACTCGCCCTCGACGTAGAACGACGGCATTTCCGCCGTTTCCCCTCCGATTAGCGCACAGCCTGCCTGGCGACAGCCCTCGGCGATTCCCTTGAGGACCTCCTCCGCCGTGTCCACCGCCAATTTGCCGGTCGCGAAATAGTCCAAAAAGAACAAGGGCTCCGCTCCGCTCACGGCGATATCGTTCACACACATCGCCACCAAGTCGATCCCGATGGTGTCGTGCCGGTCCATCAGAAACGCGATCTTGAGCTTGGTGCCGACACCATCGGTGCCGGAGACCAGCACGGGATCCTTGTAGCGATCGGCCTGAAAACGGAAGAGCCCGCCGAACCCTCCCAAGTCTGTCAACACTTCGGGACGAAAGGTTCCGCGAACGAGCGGGGTGATGCGGCGGACGAACTCGTTGCCGGCATCGATATCGACGCCGGCTTGGTGATAGGTCGTCATAGGAGCGGGCATATTAACGGAGCGTCGTAGCGAGGGTCAACGCAGGAGAGAAGTGAACGGTTGAGCCTCACACCTTAACCAGCCACGAGGCTACTCTAGGAAAATGCCAGAGTTCTTCCTTTCTTGCTCCGGAGGCGTGGCAGGGTTCTCACGCTGACTTCACCGGAGGAGCGGAGGAGCACGTCGCAGCTTCGAGGGGAAGGAAAGCG
>CAZZPI010000186.1:0-5428 GCA_964655865.1 uncultured Nitrospiraceae bacterium | reverse complement strand
CCGCGCAGTGACCGTTCGTCGCAGCGCCGAGCTCCTCCACGACCTGTACCAGCTTCTGATCGTCTCGAGGGATGAGAACGCCGCACTGATTCAAGCTGGGCTCTTGCGGGGTCGCACCCTTAGGCCAGTATACACCGCAGTCCGGTTCCTGAAGTGCCTCCCGTTGCCCCAATTCGCGCAAGCGGAGAAATGCGGTGTGGCTGAGGCAAAATTTTCCGTAGCTTCTGTTAATGACGACCTTCCGCATCGGGATGATGTTCATCTCGGCCTCCTGGCTCGATTGGCGCTCACTTTTTCTTCCGCGAACACGCCGTGGACCCGCTCAGTGGCCCAGCGACGGCCCTCACCTTCACGGTTTTTTCGCTCCTGAGTGGCGGTCTGACGGTGTACAGCCCGTCGCCTTTCGGCGTCACCCGCACCTGCCCCGCCCGACTCAACCGATCAACTTCAAGAAAGATCTGGTTCCAAGTGAGACCCGGTAGGTGTTGCTCCAATGCATCGAGCTGACAACCAGGAGCACGTCGTACCGCTTTCAGGATTCGGTCAGCGATGGTCTCTTCCCGTACCATGGCAACTCTCTCCTCGTCGCATTCGAGTTGGCCTAACCCTACCTCTTGGTTCAGACTATTTCCCTCGTGGGTCCTCTCACTTCCTTAAGGCGTCAATCTGTCTCCCCATGCCAGCTCCAAGTGCGCGGAGCTCTTGAAGGTGTCAGCCCGTAGGCTTCGATTCTTCGTACCCCTCAAACGACCCGGACCATCTGGCATGTTGTCGCGTCGCCCACCTGCTGACCCCTCCCTTCATCTCGCCATACCGCGTTTCGATGGTGCGATCGAACGCGTCCATGTTGCCCTCAATCTGCAGCAGATCATCTTCCGTGAGTTTGCCCCACTGCCTCCTGAGCGGGTTTTTCAGTTGGCCCCAAAAACTGTGTGAATTGCTTTCATCACACCCTCCATGGTGTTCTCCGCGAGACCGCTGACTTCGTCACAACCTAGTCCCGATTGGTCAGCATCTTGTAGTCATAGACGTATGTGTACAACGCCACTGCGACCACAGCCCCGCCAAAGAAGACGGCGGCGGCTGATAAAGGATGTTGAGCGAACCAGTGGAAGACCATCCCTGTGTAGTTCATGAGTGCCCCCTCTGTCGTCACGAACTCAACGCATGACGACGCCCATATCCTCGGATCGGGTCCGAACGATTGTTATCAGCAGCCGTCCGATCCTTCTCCCTAAGATGAACAGCTACGAGGTTCTTGGCTTCTCCTCCGCAAAGGAGCCCATATGGCCGCGCCCCGCGTCGGCAACATCAGGCCAGCTAACGCAGAGATCGGGTACATCCCTGCTCACCCCTCTCCCTGAATCTGAGACAGCCCCCCTGTTCGTGCAACAAGAGCGACGCGTGGCTCTCCTTCGCCGAGCTGTCCCTCAAACCGTCAGTCCCATACCGGGGACCGATGGCCCAACGCTCTTCCGCTGAGAGGTGCCTTCAGAATCTAGGCGCCGATTGAACCAATTTCCTGGTCGCCTCCTCCTGCTGGCAGCTCTGTTCAGCCAGCATGCGCTGGCCGACGCTGGCGTCCTTGGGAATCCGAGCCAGACAGGCCCGGAGCGTATCCTCGACTGCGCCCGACGCCGCCACCCCAAGCTCTTCCGCCGAGGCGAAAGTCATGGACACTTCCGCAGGTTGCTCCGCCGCCTGTATGGAGAGCGCGGGGATTCCCATCATCAGCGCGAGTGAGGCAACGAGGACGATGTGTTTGATGATCAGATGGGTTCTCATGGGACGTACCTCCCTTTGTCTTGACTTGAAATGGTTATACTGCTCGGGAACGATGAGCCCTGCGACGGCAAGTGAACCATCAATGATCGAACTCACCTTGTCCATGCTGCTTACTCCTTGCGCGGACCCGCAGGGGTTGGCGCGTCGTCGGGCCTCGTACGATGACACGCCCCTATTGCATGACTATGGCCATGACCACCGATGAACCCTCGGTTCATTCTCCTCTTGCCGAATCGCAGTCGCGTTTTGGTCCGATTGCTCCGTCAGCCACGAGACACCCATACAGACGCTCCGGGCAGACGAGCCCGGCTCGGCGTCGGCTCGGGGTGGCCTTTCCGATTGGCTTCGATCACAGAATCGATCACGTCACCGCACAGCAGGCATCGCCAGCCGGGCATGGAGTGGTCACTCACTCCTTCATTCATCTTGATGGCCATCATCAGACCATGACAGCGTGAGCAGACCATGGCGATCAATTGACACCCTTCCCACGCTCGGCGCCGCCTGCAGTGCCGAAATCTTGCCCGATATTTCAAACCAACCGGGAGCGGTCGCAGGCGGTCAGGAATTCGTCTCTGTTCCTATGCTGGGACGAGAAGCTCGATCGATTCGGGATCTGGTGATCACACTCTCAACCGATTACGCTTCCGAGAGGCCCGACCGAGGAGCGGCGGAGACTGGGGAATCAGACGCGCAGGAAGAAATCAGGACGCGCGAGGGATAGGACAGTCAACGAGGCTCAGTACGCCACCGCTCCACCCTACAGGTAGAAAACACTGGTGTCAACGTGTGTTGTCAGCGCACGTGCTGTAAGGTCGTGATTCTATACAGTTTAATATTTTTCATGCCGGCGACCTCAACAGAAGGAATGAGTGAATCCTCGTCAGGCAGGGCCGGCATGACCTGTATGCCCCCGCCGGTCAGCGAGCGGTGAGTCACCGATGGGTGCAGCAGGCGAAGAGCCGCGCGCAGAGACATGACAGCCCGGCGGGCTGAAAGCATTGACCCCTGTAGCTGAACGATCAATAATCCGGTGCCCCGATGTGAGCCCGCATTATTCATGACGGTTCGTTGCGTTGCACCCGTTGCCGAGGACCCATTGCATTCACGAAGAGCAATGGGTCCCGGAACGACGGGTACCCGACAGTCGCTGCGCGAAACAGTAAATAGGGGACAGGCTGGTTTTTCTCGTGGTCTCTCCCGCCGCATGAACGAAGCTGTGGTCCTCGCAAGCCCGCTCCACCACAGGGTTGCCCAGCAGGCGCCTCGCCCTCGCTTCAGAATGTGAGGGCGCCGCAGAGCCTCCGCCTCAAGAGGTAGAGTGGCGTTCCGGCCAGAACGGTCACGATGCCTAGGCCTCCTTCCAGTGGGCGCTCGTAGAGCGCGCTTCCGACGATCACGATTGACACAAGCACAAAGATCCCTGGTACAAATGGATAGGCCGGCGTGCGATAGGGACGTGGTAGGTTCGGCTCTTGGTGGCGGAGGACGATCACCGCAGCGACGGCAAGGGCGCTGAAGATCATCAGCACAGTGCCGCTGTAAATCACCAGTCGCTCGAAGCTTCCCGACACAATCAGGGCTGACGCCCACAGGCTTTGCAGAAGGATTGCGTTGGTCGGCGTACCTCGGCCGCTCGTGGTATCTGCGAAGAAGGAAGGAAGCAACCCGTCTTGAGCCATGGCATAGTAGACGCGCGGTCCGGCCCACACCATTGCGCTCACGGCTCCTGCAATCGACAGGCACAGCATGGCCGTCACGAAGCGACCTGCATCGAAGCCCAGGAGCGCTCGCGCGACCTTATCGGCGACGGGCAGGAGCGGCGGTCTGGCCAGTTCCGACACCGGCAGCGCGTAGAAGTAGAATCCGTTCAGCGCGAGATAGAGTAGCGCGACGACGAGCGTGCCGCCGATCAACGTCCGAGGGATGGTGCGGGCGGGGTCGGTGATCTCTCCCGCGAGATAGGCCGCGGCATTCCAGCCCGAGTAGGCGTACAAGGCAAAGATCAACGACACGAACCATTGTCCGATGCGGGGCGCAGCATGGGCATCCGTGATCCGAAGATGAGCCCAGTCGCCTCTTCCGACAGTTAGGCCCGCCGCGATCAGCAAGAGAATGGCTCCCACCTGTAATACCGTCAATGTCCGTTGCAACCATCCACCCGGTCCGACGCCGGCAAGGTGGAATCCTGTGACCGACCAGAGGAGGGCGAGCGCGATGGCAGTTGACCACATGCCTCCTTCGTCGTTCAGAGGAAAGAGCTGGAGGAGATACGCGGCGAAGCTCACGGCTCCCGCCGCAATGGCCGCGCTGAAGCCGATGGTGAAGGAGGTCCATCCGCTGAGGAAGCCGACGAACGGGCCGTAGGCGCGGCGAAGGTAGGCATATTCTCCACCGGCGACCGGAAACGCCGCGCCCAACTCACTGTAGGAGACGGCTCCCGCGAACGCAATCAGCGCCCCAATGAGCCAAACGGAGAGGATCAAGCCGGGATGGCCAAGGTCGCGCGCCATGAACCCCGTGGTGGTGAAGATGCCGCTGCCGATGACGTTGCCGACGAGGACGCAGCCGGCCGTGAACCAGCCGATCCGGCGTGGAAGCGCGGAGGGATCTTGGTTGGCTCGGTAGATCTGCATGCCCTCTTACTCGTACTCTTCCCCCTCGCGGACCAGCGGGACAAACCGCACCAGTGTGAGGGTTTCATGCTCGTAGCCTCTAGCCGTCCGGCGATAGAGCTCTAAGGTCTGGAAGAATCGACCGACCGGCAGAATCAGGCGGCCGCCGACGGCCAATTGATCGAGCAACGGTCGAGGGACATGATCGGGCGCGGCGGTCACGATGATCGCTTCGAAGGGCGCTTCCTCAGGCCAGCCCTGGTAACCGTCGCCGACGCGTATTCGGATATTGCGATAACCCAGCTCGGCTAATGTACGTTCCGCCTCGCGGGCCAGGGGCTCCAGGATCTCAATCGTCACCACCTTTTCGGCAAGTTCGGCAAGGATGGCGGCTTGGTATCCGGACCCTGTCCCCACCTCTAACACCTTGTCTGTCTTCTTAAGGGCGACCGCCTCCGTCATCATGGCGACCAACGAAGGTTGCGAGATGCTCTGGCCGTGGCCGATCGGCAAGGCACCATCCATATAGGCGAACGCGGAATACATGGCCGGCACGAAGCGATGACGGGGCACGCGTCTCATCGCGGCGAGAACGGCTGGGTCTTTGATGCCGCGGGGGACGATCTGTTCGTCGACCATTCTGTTCCGCTCGGCTTCGCGATTTGGATCGATGAGGGGAGAGGCCGCTCCTCTGTCCTCATTACATGAGGATACCCCGATCAGCACACTGATGAGAGTGGCGCAGGCAAGCGTCAAAGGTAAAGGCGATGGTGTGGAGCTTCGACTCAAAGGTTTCACGAAAGCCTCGGAGGTTCGGGCACCGCAGTTACGATAGTCAGCAATCGTAATGCCACACTGTCAGCTTGAAAACCCGAGGTAGCAGATCGATGGGATGGCTGTCTGTAGCGTTTCACTACATGGGCGGTCTCAACGTTGTAGCAAGTTATCCCTGCACATCGGTTCGCTTCCAGTGGGCTAGCGCTCCAAGCTGCCACAGAAACTTGAGTTTCACCTGCATGCTATGAATG
>CAZZPI010000185.1:0-5463 GCA_964655865.1 uncultured Nitrospiraceae bacterium | reverse complement strand
TGCCCATGCTCTACCCGCATGTGCAGATCATTCAGGATATGGGGGCGGTGAGTTATTGCGGGGTGCCGGTGATCGACGCGTCGGACTCGGTCGTGGGGCATTTGGCCATTATGGATACGAAGCCCATGCCCGATTGTTTCAAGGCCACGTCGGTTCTGAGCATGTTTGCGACGAGGGCCGCCGCGGAAATCGAACGTGTTCGGTTGGAGGCAGAAGTGCGGAGAGGCGATCTGATCCTGCGCGCCATCGACGAGGGCACTGCACAGGCTGCCGGCGAGCGATTCTTCCAGTCTCTCGTCAAGAACTTGTCGTCGGCTTTAGGCGTTCGGTACACCTTCGTCTCCCAGCTGACCGGTTCGGGAGACCGGGTCCGCACACTGGCCTTCTGGAAGGGAACAGGGTTCGCATCCAACGTCGAGTACGCGCTGCCCGGGACTCCGTGCGAGAAGGTCTTGTGTGGTCAGGTGTGTCATTACGCACAGAACGTTCAAGCCCTGTTTCCGGAGGATCAGGATCTCGTCGCGCTCGGTGCCCAGAGTTACTTGGCGATTCCCTTGGTCGGGTCCGGAGGCACGGTCCTGGGTCATCTGGCCGCGCTCGATGTGAACCCCATGCCGCTGAGGGCTGAGTTACTCTCGGCCTTCAAAATCTTCGGCGCGCGGGCCGGAGCTGAGCTGGAGCGTATGCAACTGGAGGCCGTGCTGAAACGGAACGAAGAGGATTTGCGGGACCTGTTCGACGAAGCCCCAATCGCTTACGTGCACGAAGGGCTGGACACCCGATTCATCCGAGCCAACCGGACGGCGATGAGAACCTTGGGCATCACCCCGGATCAGGTCGAAGGCACCTATGGCAAGACCTTCATCCCCGACACGCCCGAGGCCCAACGCCGTCTGAAGGAGGCGCTTGAGTCCATCGGCCGCGGCACTGATACCAGCGGCGTTGTGCTTGAACTGCGCCGGAAGGACAACGGTCAGCCGCTCTGGATCCAATGGTGGTCAAGGCCCGATCCGAGCGGAATCTATACCCGCACGATGTTCATCGACATCACCGAGAAGGTCCTGTTGGAGCAGGAAAAGGCCAGGCTGGAGGCGCAAAACGTCTACCTGCAGGAAGAGATCCGTGTTGAACACAACTTCGAGGAGATCGTCGGCACATCCAAAAACCTTAAGAAAGTATTCAAGGCGATCGAGACGGCGGCGCCGACCGATTCGACGATCTTGATTACCGGTGAAACCGGCACCGGCAAGGAATTGGTCGCCCGCGCCATCCACCAACTCAGCACGCGGAGCCAGGGCGTGCTGGTGAAAGTCAATTGCGCTGCGATTCCTGCGGGGCTCATTGAAAGCGAGTTGTTCGGCCATGAGAAGGGGGCGTTTACGGGCGCGCTGACCCGCAAGATCGGCCGCTTCGAGCTGGCGGATGGAGCGACGATCTTCCTGGACGAGGTCGGCGAATTACCGCTGGACTTGCAGCCCAAGCTACTGCGGGTGCTCCAAGAAGGCGAGTTTGAACGGTTGGGCCATGCGAGGACGATCAAGGTCAACGTCCGAGTGATTGCGGCTACGAATCGCGATCTGCAAAGGATGGTGGAGGAGGGACGGTTCAGGGCCGACCTCTTCTATCGACTCAATGTCTTTCCCATCCCCATGCCGGCCTTGCGCGACCGGAAAGAAGATATCCCGCTTCTGGTCAGGTATCTTGTTCAGCGCCATGCGGGGAAACTCGGCAAGAAGATCGACTCGATTCCCAAGGAGGCGATGCTTGCGTTGCAAAGCTATTCTTGGCCGGGCAACGTGCGGGAATTGGAGAACGTCATCGAGCGGGCTGTGATTCTGACCCAAGGTCCCGAGTTCTCCCTCGGCGACTGGTCGCCGAAGCCGACGGAGACTCCGACGACCCCGTCCGTCACGACATTGGAAGAGGTGGAACGGTCCCACATCATGACCGTGTTGAAGTTCACCAATTGGAAAGTCAGCGGCGAGAAGGGCGCGGCCGCGTTGCTCGGCCTGAAGCCCACCACTCTCGAAGCCCGCCTGAAGAAGCTCGGCATCGAACGGCCAAACAGGGCCGAGCGATAAGGACTGAAGACTGAGATGGAAAAAGAACTCCTCTCTCAGACCTCTTGCTCCTAATCAGCCTTCACTCAGTCCCCAGAGGTCGGTTCTCAGTCCGACCCCCCAACATTTCGTGACCTTCCCAATATTTTGGGAATCCAGATTGGGGATTGGCAAGGCTGTTATCTCCCTCTCGCACGCGATCCAGCCTAAAACATCAAGTCGGATCAATGGGTTGCGAGGCTTCCCGTGGTACGATGCACAAGTGGCACGCCGGTTGCCAGCTATCCCTCGCATCAGGCCACTGCGACGGAGACGCAGAGACGATGCTGAAAATCACGAGGGTTCAGGAAAACGGAGTGGAAGTGCTCCTCAGGCTGGAAGGGAAGATCACGGACCAGTGGGCGTCCCTCCTCGACGGAGAGTGCCGATCGTTCCTTCGACATAAGAAAGCCGTGTACCTGGACTGTTCGCGCATCGATTTCATAGACGACAGAGGGGTTGAGGTCTTGAAAAACCTCCCTCACAAGCAAGTCACTTTGATGAGCACTCCCGGTTTCCTGACGGAGATGCTGCGCAGATAGAGCGAGGAGGCTGGTTATGACGACTGTTGCCACAACATATACCGAGCCCTTCGAGCAGAGGCGCCGTTACCGCCCGGTTCGGGCAGAAGGGAAGGTCGCCTCGGGGACAAAGGAGGAGCACCGGCTGGTTGCCCGGCTCCGCGTGGGCGATGAAGCCGCGTTCGATCAACTAGTCAACGCGCACCATGGCGCGCTCATCCGCATGGCGATGGGTTACGTCGCCGACCGGGAAGTGGCGGAGGAGGTCGTGCAGGACACCTGGATGGCCGTCATCGAAAGCCTAGATCGCTTCGAAGGGCGATCGTCCCTGAAGACCTGGATTTTCGGGATTCTGATCCATAAGGCCAAAGATCGAGGCGTTCGTGAAAAACGCCACACTACGTTCTCTGACTTTGAGTCGCGAGATGATGACGGCGAAGAGGCGGTGGATCCGGCACGGTTTCATCAGTCCGGAGAACTGGCGGGACACTGGGCCTTCCCGCCCCTACCCTGGGATGACCGGACACCGGAGAAACTCCTGGCGTGCCAGCAAGCAATCGATGCGCTCTACAAGGCAATTGATGAACTCCCTGGCACCCTTCGCGAGGTCTTGGTGCTCCGAGACGTGGAAGGCCTGGAATCGAAGGAGATTTGCGACGTGCTGCAGATCACTGAAAACAATCTCTATGTCCGACTCCACCGGGCGCGGGAGCGGGTCAGGCTGGCTGTCGAAGCTTCTTTGGAGGGTGGCCGGAAAGCCGTGTAAGGATTCCCGACCCTGCGAAGACTCATCCTTAGCGCGCATTATTCATGACGGTTCGTCACGAAATCGCGAAGTCGCCACGCGAGACAGGCGCGCGGAGCCGTAAGGGAGGGAGGCATACTTGAAACAGTATGTTGACCGACCGAGCGGCGAGCCCGCCTGCCTGGACGCAGGGCCGACCGCGTCCAGGCTTGTCGCAGCGGCGAATCCGCGATTGCAGTAGAAGCGTTCATGAATAATGCGCGTTAGAGGGATGATGAACCGATGGGGCAGGATGACCTTCTTTGAGCCCTTACTCCTGCGCAAGTTGTCCTGCGAGCACGTAAGTGGGCTCACTACCCGAAGTCTGGATGGAGCCCTTGCCTTCATCGAAAACAGTCGGTACCAGATCCATCTCGCCCTGTGTCCGAGCTGCCGTTCACACCACACCCAATTGAAGCAGATCGCCTCCCTTCTTCGCCGCCTGCCGAAAGAACGGGTCCGCCCGGCGACTCGCCGGATTCTCTTGGAGGCCTTCCACGCCCGCATCGCCCATTCCTGCTGAGCACTGGCTCCCTTTTTTGATGAACCGGTGCGAGCGGAAGCGGCCGTTGTACTTCAGCTTCCGAAAGTGACTGACCGAAGAAGGTTGAGTTGAGAAGGGAAGAGTGGATCACGGATGTAGGTACCGCTCGACCACGGCAATCTTGATCAGTTGACCCTCGTGGAGTCGCGCCTCAAGCGGCATCCCATTGGCAATCGCGACCTCCTCGGCCTTCCAGATAGAATGGCTGCGTGTGACGAGTGCCCCGAGGGTCTCCGCCTCGCGAGCCCGGACCAGTCTCAGGCGTCTTTCCTTAATTTCCTCCCGATCGGCAGATGAGAGCGGCCGGAAGCTCTGTGCCACTTCGTCGAAGATCGGCTGCAGTGTCTTGATTTCCTCGAAAGGGGCGAGGCCGGTGAGCTGATAAATGAGATCCCCGTGTGCGATCCAGGTGAAGTCGACGGCTAAGCGGCCTTGCCGCGTCCCTGCTTGAAGTTGTAGCGTCGCCGCGGGCAGGCCGTTGATGAACAACCGCTGCGCTTTGGACGCCATAGGGGTCTTGTTCTCTCTTTCCAATCGTCGGACACCCTCCATTGGATCATTTCCTTCCGCGACCGCTTGCAAGATCACCGCGGCTTCGCCGTCCGGTGCGAGCGCGGCAGCCTGTTGAGGCGAGTTGCTGACCTTCCACTTCGCGGGAAACTGGAGCGTGAAGTTCAGGTCAGGATGAAGAAACCGCTCGCCTTGAAGCACCCCGTGGACCGCCGCTGGTCCGACAACGAGCCCGTCGAATCGCTTCAGGAATTCATCATGCGATCGACTGAGTGGATCTCGGTGAATGCGTGTCAGCTCCCTGGCATGAGCGGCCGTCTGCATGACCCGCTCAGGCGTGGCCGGATGGGAATCGAAAAAACTTCCGTGCCGTCGCCCCATGAGGCGACGTTCTTCCTCGCGCTCGAGATTGTGGAGGAACGTGGACAGCGCCCCCGGCTCCCAGCCGGCTCTGGCCGTGATCTCTTGGCCGACGCGATCGGCCTCCCGTTCTTGCTCGCGGCTGTACGGGGCGAAGACGAGACCGGTCGCCAGCTCGCCGATCCCGCCGACAATCCGGCCGGCCAGGGGCACGACCAGCCCCGTGACGCCGGCCACGACGTTGGTGAGAGCGGTGAAGGGACCTTGCTTTGAAATCTTCTGCACGCTGTGTCTCGCCGCCACATGGCCGATCTCATGCCCGACCACACCGGCCAGCTCATCTTCGGAGTTGACGAGGGCGAGCAGCCCACGCGTCACGTAGATGTGCCCGCCGGGCAGGGCGAAGGCGTTGGGCTCGGCAGTGTCGACGACATGGAATTGGTAGGTCACGTCCCGACGCGGTGACTGCTCAGCCAGCCGCTGTCCGAGACGGGTGAGATAGTCGCTGAGGGCCGCGTCGTTCACGAGGCCGACGTGCTGCTCGATTCGCTTGGCTTCCTCCTGGCCGATTGCCTTCTCCGTCTCCTGGGACACTAGAACCTATCTCAAAATTGCTTGAGGAGCATGGTGATCGATGCGAGTTGC
>CAZZPI010000184.1:2501-5474 GCA_964655865.1 uncultured Nitrospiraceae bacterium | reverse complement strand
CGCCGGCGTGCCGATCCGGTGGCTGGCCGAACGATCCGGCTCCTCCGCCCGAATCATCCGAGCGATGCCCAACCAGCCCGCGCTCGTGCGGGAGGGCATGTGCGCCGTCGCGGCAGGGACCGGGGTGACCGAGGCTGACCTCCGGACGGCTCGGACGATTTTTGAGGCGGTCGGCAAGGTCGTTCCGGTGGAAGAGCGTTTGATGGACGCAGTGACCGGCTTGAGCGGAAGCGGTCCGGCCTACGTGTTTTTGGCGATCGAGGCCCTCGCCGACGGCGGCGTGAAGATGGGCTTGCCGCGCGGCACCGCCGAGCTGCTTTCGGCGCAAACCGTGTTGGGGGCGGCCCGTATGGTCTTGGGGACCGGCGAACATCCCGCTCGGCTCAAGGATCGAGTGGCCTCGCCGGGCGGTACGACCGTCGCCGGGCTGCACGCGCTCGAACAGGCTGGCTATCGAGCGGCGTTGATCGCGGCGGTGGAGGCCGCGACGGAACGTTCACAGGAGCTGGGACGCCGATGTTCGTAGTGGGGAATGTGCTGCACGGTCTGGCCGTCGTAGTGGACTACGCTTTATGGCTCTATATGTGGGTCATCATCGCGAGGGCGCTGATCTCCTGGGTCAATCCCGATCCCTGGAACCCGATCGTCCAATTCTTGGATCGTGTCACCGAGCCGGTGCTCGCTCCGATCCGTCGTCTCATGGGCTGGCGGATGGGGATTGATCTCTCACCCCTCATCGCGATCCTCATCATTATCTTTCTACAGATCGCGCTGGTCCAAACGCTGAAAGACGTGGCCGTACGAATGAACTGAGTTGCGCAGGGAGGGAACGTCATGAAGATCACCCCGCTCGATATCCAACAGATGGTGTTCAGGGTCGCGTTCCGCGGGTACGACAAAGAAGAGGTCAATCGATTTCTCGAGGATCTGGCCCAAACCGTGGAGTCGTTGAATCGAGACAATGCGGTCCTGCGCGAAAAGCTTGCCTACGCGGAGCAACAGGTGGTCGAACTGAAGAAGACCGAGGCGGCGCTGGCCGGCACGTTGGTGTCGGCGCAGTCCGTCGCGGAAGACGTCAAGAAGACCGCCCAGCGGGAAGCCGATCTGCTCTTGAAAGAGACCGAGCTGAAGGCGGGCGAGATGGTCCGGCAAGCGCGTACCGAGCTGGCCGACATCCATCACGATCTCTCCACCTTGCGGAAGCAGCGCTTGCTGATGGTCGAGCGCATCCGAGCCACGTTAAGGACCTTCGAGCGTATGCTTGAAGTGGAGGAAGCCGAGGCTTTCCAGGGTGCCCCGAGCGCAGTCGACGAAAAGCTCGAAGGTGAGTCCAGTCATAGCCGTTCGTGAGCGCGCGGGAACGCTCTCCTTCGCATCGGCCCATGGTGAAGGCGTACCAGGGCTGTGCCGAGGCATCGACCGGCTTGCGCAGGAATGTCCATCACGCCTGCGCGTCCCCTGATCCATGACAGAGTGTGATCCGATCACGGCCGTCCTGCAGCAAGGGCTGGCGGAGGGTGTCTTCCCGGGCGCGGTGCTGATGGCGCGTCGTCGCGGGACGGTCGTCTATGAGCAGGCGGTGGGCACCCTGTCGACGATCCAGCCGGGGGACCCCGTCACGACGGCAAGCGTTTACGATCTCGCTTCTCTCACCAAGCCTCTAGCCACGACCTCCGCAACCCTGCTGCTGGTCCAAGAGAAAGCCCTTTCATTGGACCGGACCGTCGCCAGCGTGCTCCCTGACTATGAACGGTCTCCCGTGGGACACGCGACGGTGTGGCACCTGCTGACGCACAGTGCCGGGCTGCCTGGGTGGCGTCCATTCTATGAACGAATCAACCCGTCCGTCGCCGGTCGTCCTGAGGCGAAAGGGACCGCGCAGGCCCTCCTTAGCGAAGAGACGCTGCTCCATCCGATCGGCTCACGCAGTCTCTACAGCGACCTGGGATTTCTCCTATTGGGATGGATGATCGAGCGAGTGGCGGAACAGTCGTTGGACCGATTTTGCAAAGAGCGGCTGTATGATCGCATTCCGGCGAGGCCGCTCGGGTACGCCTCGCGGGATGACTCCGGGACGTTGAACATCGGAGGGGTCCCGGTGGCGTTGGACACGGTGGCTGCGACCGAAGAGGATGCGAGGCGAGGGTGTGTGCTTCGTGGAGAGGTTCACGATGACAACGCCCGGGCCCTCGGCGGAGTCGCGGGTCATGCGGGACTCTTCGGCACCGCCGCCGCAGTGCTGGCGGTATCGGGCCAGTGGCTGGGGGCGTATTCTGGGAAACGGACGCTGCTCGATGGCGCGCTCGCGCGGCAATTTGTGACTCGGCAAGAACAGGTGGCCGGGTCAAGCTGGGCGCTCGGGTGGGATACCCCGTCGTCGCCGTCCTCCTCCGGCAACCGTTTTTCGAGCCGCTCGTTCGGGCATCTGGGCTACACGGGGACGTCCCTCTGGGTAGACCCGGATGCGGAGTTAGAAGTGGTGTTCCTTTCGAACCGCGTCCATCCGACCAGTCGCAATGAACGGATCCGCCAATTCCGCCCGCTGCTACACGATGTGATCTACGAACACGTGGTGGGAGTCGGCTAACGCTGATCCGGATAGTCGATCCAGGTTTCTTTTTCGGCGAGATAGCGAGTCCCTTTGAAGTTGGGCCTCGTGCGCATGCGGCTGAAGCCGAGCACGCGCAGCTTGTCTACGATTTCCTTGACCGCGGCTGCGACGGTCGTGTGGAGCCCGCTTTCCACCGCCAGCGCTTCATAGGTCACCTTCGCGGAATAACCGGAGGCGGTGCGGTTCACGCTGACGGAGCGGTTGAAATACCGGTCGCTAGGGTCGACCCCTTCGAGTTGATGCCTCTCGACGAGGCCTTCTTTTTTTAACAGTAGGGGAAGGCTGCTCACCGGGTCCTCCATCGCGTCGCGTTCCCGACGCCGTGTGCCAGGGGGATTATAGGGAGGCGTCGGTGGGAGTGC
>CAZZPI010000184.1:0-2491 GCA_964655865.1 uncultured Nitrospiraceae bacterium | reverse complement strand
GCAACCACACGTTGACAAGAGAAAGAAGAGATTCCTATGATGACCGCCGCCTCGCCGACGGTGAGCCGGCAATCCCCTTGTCCCCTGCAGCGATGAACATTCCCAACAGCCTCACGCTCCTCAGAATTTTCCTCATCCCGCTCTATGTCGGACTTATGGTCTACGAACGATTTCCCGATGCGATCGCCGTGCTCTTCATGGCCGGATTGACGGATGCGTTGGACGGAACGATCGCTCGCTGGACCAACCAACGCACGTCGCTCGGGGCGATTCTCGATCCGTTCGCCGATAAACTTCTGTTGGTCACCTGCTTCGTCACGCTGTCGGTCCTCCATATGATTCCTTCCTGGGTGGCGATTCTTGTCGTGAGCCGTGATCTGATGCTGGTGCTCGGCACGCTCGTAGCGAAGCTCAACGATTCGCCCGTGGATCTCTCTCCCACGCTGCTGGGCAAACTCACGACCTTCACCCAGCTCACCTATGTGTTCGCCATCATGCTCGGGGTCGTCGGCATGCTGGATCGCACGCTGGTCCACCCCTTGGTTTACCTCGTTACCGTCTTGACCGGTCTCTCAGGGTTCCACTACCTGTACCGCGGCTATCTTCAGGCGAGCCTAGGAAGCCCGTCCTAGAAACTCTCTGCAAATCCGTGACGGACGCGCCTCGATCCTCTCTCGAAATCTGCAATTTTTTTGACAACCTGTAGGGTGTCGATTAGACTCGCTCCTGTGAATTTTTCCCGCTCTCCGCGCGTGATCTGGCTCGACATTCCTTGTAGGTGAGAGGCACTATGGCCACTTTTGCATATGTGGGTCGAACGAGGACCGGTGCCGTCAAAAAGGGAGAGGTGACCGCCAAGAGCCGCAACGAGGCTGTTGAGCAGCTCCGGCGTCAGAGCGTGGTCGTGACGAGCCTGGAGGAAAAGGCGGGCAAGGAAGGCGGGTTCACTTTTTCGCTCGGCAGCGGACTCACGGACAAGGACCTGGTCGTCTTCACGAGACAGTTCGGGACGATGGTCAACGCCGGCTTGCCGCTGATTCAATGCCTCGACATTCTCGCCACGCAGTCGGAGAACAAGGCGCTGTCCAAGTCGGTCGGGGCGGTGAAGACCGACGTGGAGGGAGGTGCGACCTTGTCCGACGCCCTCCGCAAGCATCCGAAGGTCTTCGACGATCTCTACGTCAACATGATTCACGCGGGCGAAATCGGAGGGTTGTTGGATACCGTCCTGACCCGCTTGGCCAAGCACATCGAGAAGGCGATGAAGCTCAAAGGCCAAATCAAGTCCGCGATGGTCTATCCGATCTCCATCTTGGGCGTCGCCGTCATCGTTATCACGGTGCTGATGGTCTGGGTCATCCCGATCTTCGAAAAAATGTTCAAAGAAATGTCCGGCGGCAAAATGGGGCTCCCGGGTCCCACCCAGCTCGTGATCGACTTCAGCAACTTCATCCAGTCCTCCATCATTTTCATGATCGTCGGGGCGATCGGAGCCGTATACGGCATCAAGAAGTATTACGGCACTCCCAAGGGACGGCTGGCCATCGACAAACTGCTGCTCAAACTCCCGATCTTCGGCGACCTGATCCGGAAAGCCTCCGTCGCCAAGTTTACGAGGACGCTGGGGACGCTGATCACAAGCGGAGTTCCCCTGCTGGAGGGGCTGAGTATCTGCGCGAAGACGTCCGGGAACAAAGTGATCGAAGAAGCGCTCGTCGGCGCCCGTTCCAGCATCAGCGGTGGCAAGACCATCTCCGAGCCACTGGCCAAGAGCGGGGTGTTTCCGCCCATGGTCACGCACATGATCGCCGTCGGAGAGTCCACCGGTGCTTTGGACGCGATGCTGGGGAAGATTGCCGACTTTTACGAGGATGAAGTGGACCAGGCCGTCGCCGCGCTGACCTCGTTGTTGGAGCCGTTGATGATGGTGTTTCTCGGCTCCATCGTCGGGTTCATCGTCATCGCCATGTACCTGCCCATTTTCCAGATGGCATCGGCGATCCAATAAGACGATCACGACAACGGCGCCGTCCTTCGAGCGGGCGAAGCCTTGGATCGGAGGCGCGAGGCGACGGGACCGTTGGATCCGGTCGAGCGCCTGATCATCCGTGGGTGACGCCGCACCCCGACCGGGTGATCCGTCGATCAGGGCACGTTCCTTCCCATGACCAACTGCGCAACACTCGTCGCGGATCTCCATCCTCCCTCGGAGCTCCAACCCGTTCTCTCCTCTCCGTCGCTTGACGATCTGAAAACTCGGCTCCATTGGCTCATGGCGCTGCGGATCGTCGTCGTCACCGCACTGTTCGGACTCTCGCTCACGTTCCCCGTCGACGAGGGAGAGCGTGTGCCCATCTTCTATGCCCTCATCGCCTTCACGTACGGCATCACCATTCCCTATGCCTTGGTTCTTCGCCATCTGTCGAGCCGACGGGCGCTGGAGTCGTTTGCCTGGGTCCAAGTGGGGATCGACTTCGTCCTTGAAACGATC
>CAZZPI010000183.1:0-5492 GCA_964655865.1 uncultured Nitrospiraceae bacterium | reverse complement strand
ATAGCAAATTCATTTATGTCGGCCCCCGCTCATAAGAATCGTCCCGAGCCGGTGATTATGACCACCCGGATATAATCGTCCTCCTCCACCTCACCCCACAACTGTTCCAACTCCTTCAAGAGGGAGGCGCTGAGGACGTTGGCCGGCGGATTATGTAAGGTAATTCGCGCGACATGATGGGAGATGGTGAGGAAATGCTTCGGCATCGTCTTTTCCTGCCCTCTTTGCTCGGACCCCGGCTCTCTGCGGCTTCCTTTTCACTCCTCCGGCAAGGAGGAGACCTACATTGTCACGTATTTTGACGCCTGAAGGAGGCGCCGCACACATCGCGCATGCGTTGGTGCTCCGCGATGGCCTCGATCAGCTCGGGAATTCCTTCGCCCGTGACCGCCACCGTGCGGAGCACCTTCGGGCACCATTCGCACAACTCTCGCAGGGTGCTATCGGCGCCTTCCTGATCGCCCTTGTTGACCACAAGGATATGGGCGACCTCCAGTAACCCCGCTTTCATGGCTTGCACGTCATCTCCCAACCCCGGGGCCACGACCGCGACCACCGTCTGCGCCACGTTGGCGACCTCCACCTCGTTTTGACCGACACCGATCGTCTCGATCAGGATGATCTCATACCCGGCAGCCTCCAGCACCACGACCGCCTCGGGCACGGCTTGCGCCAGCCCACCATGACAGCCACGCGTCGCCATACTCCGTATGTAGACATCGTGATCGAGCGCATGGGCCTGCATGCGAATACGGTCGCCCAATAAGGCCCCGCCGGTGATGGGGCTGCTTGTGTCCACCGCGAGCACGGCGACCTTCTTGCTCAGACTGCGGTAGGCCCGCACGAGTTGATCGACCACTGTGCTCTTGCCCGCTCCGGGATAACCGGTGATCCCGATCACGGCGGCTCGGCTGTGCCCGGAATCGAGCAGCTTCAGCGCAGCCGCTCCCCTCGGATCTCGATCTTCCAGCAATGTAATCAGCCGGGAGAGGGCCCGCATGTCGCCTGCCTTCACGCATTCAGCCAAACCGGAGGCATCGATCCCGCCCCGTGTTGTCCGCCAGCTTGTGATCAAAGGGAACATCCGTCTTCGTCGTGTCTATCACGCCTCCCTAGGACCCTTGCTCGCTCTTCCGCGAAGAAGGTGTCGGGGAGAGAGCGGAAGCCAGGCGGGAACCCCATGGCCGACGCAGATGTTGGCTCAGCCGTTGAATCGCTCCGATCACCTTCGTTTCTTCCACCGGCACCACCGCGCCCGAGGCCTTGAGGGCATACACTAAATCTTCGGTCGCCACGTTGCCGGACGCGCCCGGCGCATATGGGCACCCTCCCAAGCCCCCGGCTGAGCTGTCGAAGGCCTCGATCCCGTACTCCCACCAGGCGGTCAAGGCGTTGGCGACCGCCATGCCATACGTGTCATGAAAATGCAACGAGAGACGCTCCCGCGAGAGACATGGCAGCGCCGCGTCCAAGAGCTTCCGCACGTCGGTCGGCGAGGCCTTCCCGATCGTGTCTCCCAGCGAAATGTCATCCACGCCCAGATCGAGTAGACCCTTCATCACTTCCGTCACGCGTGCCGGCGCGATCCGTCCTTCATAGGGACAGAACACCGCCGTGGAGACGTACCCTCGCACGGCCATGCCGTCGCGTTTCGCGCCGGCTACCACCGGTCTGAATCGTTCGAGCGACTCGCGAATTGTCGCCTTGATGTTGCGGAGCGTGAAGGTCTCGGATGCGGCCGTGAAAACCGCGATTTTCTGCGCAGACACCGCCCGGGCCCGCTCCAGTCCGCGTTCGTTCGGCACCAGGGCCGAATAGGTGACGCCGGATACCCGCTCGATCTTGCGGAACACGTCATCCGTATCGGCCAGTTGGGGCACGGCCGTGGGCGACACGAACGAGCCGACTTCGATCTCGACCACGCCCGTCCTCGATAACGCGTCGATGAGGGCGACTTTGGCGTCGGTCGGCACGATCCCAGGCTCATCCTGCAGACCGTCTCTGGGGCCGACCTCGATGATCCGCACGAGGGCTGCACGCACATCAGGCTCGACGGCGCGCGCTATCGGGTGCGATGGGTTCTCCATGCTTGGTCCGTTCCGCGCCCCACGCCGGAGCGCGTTTCTCAAGAAAGGCCCGAAGCCCTTCCCGGGCTTCGGCCGAGAGTCTGGCCTCCGCATTGGCTCGCGCGCACATCGTCCACCGATCTTCCTCGGGCACCAAAAGGATGCGGCGGAACAATGCCTTGGCCTCCTGCGACGCCCGCGGCGCCAGCCGCAGGACCGCCTCGATCAGTTCGTCGAGCCGTTTCTGGAGCCCTCCCCCCTCGACGACATCATGGACCAAGTTGAATTGTTTGGCGACCGATGCAGAGAAGACCTCGCCGGTCAGACAGTAGCGACGCAGGAACGATTCGCCGGCCTTGCGCAACAAGAACGGCGCGATCGCCGCGGGAACCAACCCCAACTTGACCTCGCTGAGCGCAAAGACGGTATCGTCGGCCGAAACTACGATGTCGCAGACCGCCAACAGTCCCACTCCGCCCCCGAAAGCCGAACCGTGGACGCGACCGATCACGGGACACGAACATTCATCGATGGCGCGATACATCCGGATCAGCCGCTCCGCGTCCTCTCGCGCCTGTGCGTCGGACATGGGGGAGTCCGGGTTCATCCACCGGAGGTCCGCGCCGGCGCAGAACGCCGGGCCGGCGCCGGCCAGGACCAGGACCCGCACCCCGGGGTCCTTCCCCAGTTCCTCGAACGCCTCGCGCAGCTCATCCACCATGAGGGCGTCGAAGGCGTTTCGCTTTTCGGGACGATTCAAGGTGACGCGAGCGACGGCCTGTGAGGATTCGACGAGGAGATTGCTGAATCGGGGCATCGGTTGATTTTCTTGGGCTGTCAGTGCCCCCCTCCTCGCTCCCCCTTCTACGGGAGACCGAAGGGTCGGGGTGGTCACATCCGGAATACCGGTGCGCGACTCTCGCGGATCGGCGTCGTCGCAGCGACATCGAGACACAGGCCGAGGACGCGACGCGTTTCCGCCGGATCGATGATCCCGTCGTCCCACAGACGGGCCGTGCTGAAAGAGGGGCTCCCTTCCTGCTCGTATTGCTGCAGAAAGGATTCGGTGATCCGCCGCTGTTCGTCTTGAGACAATGTCTTGCGCTCCCGTTCAAGCTGTTGCTGTTTTACCGTCACCAGCACCTGGGCGGCCTGCCGGGCACCCATCACCGAAATCCTCGCATTCGGCCACAGAAAGAGGAAACGGGGGCTGTAGCCGCGCCCGCACATCGCGTAGTTGCCGGCGCCATGCGACGCGCCGATGATGACCGTGAATTTGGGCACCTCCGCGGTGGCCACAGCCTGGACCATTTTGGCGCCGTCCTTGATGATTCCGCGTTCTTCATAATGTCGCCCGACCATGAAGCCGGTGATGTTCTGGAGAAAAACCAGCGGAAGGCGTCGTTGGGCGCAGAGCTGGACGAAATGAGCGCCCTTGAGCGCGGCTTCGGACAAGAGGACGCCGTTGTTCGCCACGATGCCGACCAGATGGCCCATCCAACGAGCGAACCCACAGACCAGCGTCTGCCCATAGCGGGCCTTGAATTCATGGAAGCGACTCCCGTCCACGAGACGCGCGATAACCTCTCGCGCATCGGAGGCCTGACGCGGATTGCTCGGGATCAGGCCGTACAGGTCACTCGCCGGATAGAGCGGCTCCTCGATCTCGGCTCGGCGCGCCTTCGGCGGCGTCTTGCCAAGCGTGGCCACGATGGATCGGCAGATCTCCAGCGCCTCGTTGTCATTCTCGGCCAGGTGGTCGCTCACACCGGAGAGCCTCGTATGCAGGTCGGCCCCGCCCAACGCTTCCGGGGTGACGTCCTCGCCGGTGGCCGCTTTCACGAGCGGGGGACCGGCCAGGTAAATGGTGCCCGTCCCTTTGACGATGACATTCTCGTCGCACATGGCCGGGACGTAGGCTCCGCCCGCCGTACACATGCCCATCACCACTGCGATCTGCGGGATGCCCAGCGCCGACATGCGGGCCTGGTTATAAAAGATCCGCCCGAAGTGATCGCGATCCGCAAAGACTTCGGCTTGCATGGGGAGAAACACCCCGCCGGAGTCGACGAGATAGATCGCCGGAAGGCGGTTCTCCATCGCGATCTCCTGGGCCCGGAGGTGCTTCTTGATCGTCACTGGGAAATAGGTGCCGCCCTTGACGGTCGCGTCGTTGGCGGCGATTACACAGGGCCGCCCATGGACGTATCCGATACCCGTAATGAGGCCCGCGGCGGGAACCTGGTTGTCATATAAGCCGAAGGCCGCCAGTGGGCTTAGTTCCAGCCAGGGGGAAGCGGGATCCAGCAACGCGGTGACTCGCTCGCGCGCGGTCAGCTTGCCACGCTTCCGGTGCAACGCTACCGCGTCGGCAGGCCCTCCGGCTTGGGCCTGAGCCAGGTGTTTCTTCAGGTCAGCGAGGAGGCCCTCGGAATGCCGCTGATTGACGCGAAAGTCGTCCGCGGTGGTGACCACGACAGTTTTCAATGCTCGCATCTTAGGGTTCCTCTAGCAGGCTGTTGAAAAACCATCCTGTCGCTCCAAGGCTCCTCAAGCCAGCGCACAGGATTGGAATAGCCCGCAGCATGTTCAAAAAGTCCGTTGTCCGCACCCACCCAACCCCGGCGCGCCGAGACGCGCCGTTCCGCGAACAGGCCGCAGCGAGCGAAAAGGCGAGGAGGCACACACCGCACTTCGTGCGATCCGTTCGCCAATGGGATTGATCTTGGCCAACGGAGAAACGCCTTCAGCATTCCGACCTCCGAGGCTACTTTCCACGTTGAGCCTCTTCGCGTCAGACCCATTGCATTGAAGGGAGCAATGGGTACCCCAACGCCGCTGGCGGACTTTTTCAACATCCTGCTAGCCTTGCGGTCTCAGTCCTTTGACAAAGTCCACGACCTCGCTCATCGGAGTGCCTGGCCGAAACAGGACCCGGACACCCGCTGCCTGGAGTCGCGGCAGGTCTTCGTCAGGAATGATGCCGCCACCGAAGACGACAATATCCTCCGCGCCTTGCTCTTTGAGCAGGTCGAGTACGCGACGGAAGAGCGTGTTGTGCGCGCCGGAGAGCACGCTGAGGCCGATGGCATCGACGTCCTCTTGGATGGCCGTGCTCACCACCTGCTCCGGCGTCTGGTGAAGTCCGGTGTAGATCACCTCCATGCCGGCATCGCGCAGCGCCCTCGCGACCAACTTGACGCCGCGGTCGTGTCCATCGAGGCCGACCTTGCCGATCAAGATGCGGAGCGGCCTTGTGGCTACTGCCATGCCTTGACCTCCGCGAGAAAGTATTTGCCTTCAGAATCCCGTCGGACATAGCCGGCCTGCACGAGCGGATCGTGCTCAAAGATCAGCAGCCATTGCTCCTCGAACGCCCGGTCCAATACCCATCGCTTCGTCTCGAGCGTTTGGACCGGGTACAGG
>CAZZPI010000182.1:0-5499 GCA_964655865.1 uncultured Nitrospiraceae bacterium | reverse complement strand
CAAGGAAAAGATGGGAGGCATCATGCTCACCGCGCACGCACCAGGCGTGGTTGCTGTTGGTCTTATTGTTGGTGTTCACGTTGCCATTGTTGAAGTTCACGTTCCACGCGTTGGTCGGAGTACCGGCGTTCGTCGAGGCCGACCAATAGTTGGACGACTGGACGCGAACATGATCTGCCCACTTCGGCCGATTCGTGAACGGGCCTCAGCCCCCTGCACGAATCCACCTCACCGGAGGCCGATCTCCGAATGCGGAGTACGGTCCTCCTGTCCGCGCATGCCATGACCCGGAGTCATGGCGGGGCAGACGCACCATGATGCAACTCGGCACGCTCCCCGGCCTGCCCATCAGGCCGGCGATGCTGGCCGCTCCCCTGCGCACCCACGGTTGCCTTCGACTGACTCTTGATCCATCCCTCGTTCTGTCTGCCCAGGGCCACCGCCAATTCGGCGGCGCGCCCATAGGCCGTAAAGTTCTGAAAGGCTCGCACTTCCTGCCCGATGCGGAGCAACACGAGCAGCCCTTCCAGCCGCTCGCGCAGCTCAGAGAGCACCGGCAGTTTGTCCCGCCGCGAGTTGGCCCGGATAATCACCGTGACCAATTCGCGGCTCTGCTGCCGCAACTCGCTCCCCAACGTGTACTTGTGATAGCGGCTGAAGTTCCGCACCACCTGTTCGAGGTACACCGCCAGATCCATGGCAGTTTTATAGATCGGCAAGTGTTCGTAACGAGCCATGGCTCTGCTTCATTCTTCTCCTCCCCTTTGTAAGGGGAGGTTGGGTGGGGTAGAGAGTGCTGGAAGGGGGACAGGCGCCAAGAAGAAGGGCGCCAGTCCCCTCTACCTCCCCTTCCCCCTCCTTACAAAGGAGGGGGAAAGCCGGAGGGCAGGGGGCGCTGCCCCCTGCACCCCCAAATCACCAAATGCCTCAAATCACCAAAGCCTCAATACTGATCCGCATTCATGCCACCGCGCACGCACCAGGCGTGGCTGCTGCCGGTCTTATTGAAGGTGTTCACGACGCCATTGTCGAAGAGCACGCTCCACGCGAGGGCCGGAGTACCGGCGATCGACGAGGCCGACCAATAGTTGGACGACTGGACATTCAGGAACGGATGGCCCGGCGGCAGCGTTGGCCCGGGGACTGGCACGGAGGGATCGATGAGGCTGGCCTGCTCGGCGATGGCCGGCAGCCGCCAGCCTTTCTGGCCACCCACGTTCTTGTTGGCGCAGTGGAACCGGGCAGAGTCCCATGTGTGCGTGGTCGTGGCTGGGGATTTTTCCCACACAAGCCCCGTGTTCTTATCCAGCACCGCGTCGTTATTGAAGGCCGCCAGGATCACGAACCGCTGCGCCGCCGGCAGGGCCTGATCCCACCGCAGCGTGTGATTGCCCTCGCCGCCGCCCCCGGTGCCGATGCCCGCGATGGCGGCGAGCACCTCGTCGAGCTTGTTGAGAATTTGCGTGAAGGGATTCGGCGGTGGGGGCGGGGGCGGAGTATTGTTCTTGCCTGCGTGGGTCACCCCGCCCCCGCTCGCCAGGAGTAGCCCTCCGAGCACCAGCGCGCCGACCGTGACTGTGAAAACCCGTCGTCTCTTCATAACTCCCTCCTTGGTTGTGTTGATGGTTGATGCACCGACTGACTGCTTCGCCAAGCGAATAGCGAATAGATGGCAGCTCGGAGCTGCCGGCTCTGCGCCGTTCCCTCCCCAGACCCCGCCTCCCCTTCTTCGCTGCCTGCTACTCGCTATTCGCTACCGGCTATCCGCTCTCGGCTATTCGCTATTCGCTATTGGCTACTTGCTCATCTTCTGTTCCCGCGCCCAGGCTCGTTCGAACAACTCCATCGCCTTCGCGCGCACCTGCTCATCCTCGTCATCCAGCGCCACGACCAGCGGGTCCAATGACGCCTGGGTTCCCTGTTGCGCCCAGCGGTCCAACGCTCGGAGCCGCACGGGAACATCGGGCGAGGCGAGCTCTTTGGCTATCCAGTCGGGGACGACGAGGGGCTGCGCCTCGCTGTGCTCGGCGGGCACGGAGCTAGAGGCAAGGGGCGAGGGGGTTCCCGCTGAAGTTATTGGGTCATTGTGTGTTGACGGATTGTTCTGCAAGACGGGTTGCGACTCGGACAGCCCACCCACGCTGGCACCGATGCTCGACGTCTCGCCTGAAGAGGCCGGTCCGCAGCCGAAGAGACCGGCGAGGAGCGCCAGTGTCAGGAGAGCCTTCAGACTCTTATTGGTGTGCGCGGTCGGCGTGGTCGTGGACATCGGGGAGATCAAGTCAGCGTGACTTGCCCCCCTGCCTGCGCCGCAGCCGGCACCTGTCTGCCGACACACAGGCAGGCGGCAGGCAGGCCTGTCGCGGTGAGACCGGATCGTGGCGCTTAGGCTGGGAAAAGTGAGTGAGTGAGTGAGTGAGTGAGTGAGTGCAAACCGAGAGCCGGGTGGGCACCGAGGCGGTGGCTGGTCAGGTCACAACGACCCATACACGGCTCTTCTTGACCACGGCGGAGATTGGCCGTGGGAGCCGCCTTATGCCATCTGCACCGGCTGCGTGTCAACAAATATTCTTAGAAGCCTAAGGAGGAACGCTGAGGCATAAACCGGGCCATGCGCGGTGGCGGGGTCAACATGAATCGATCAAAATGGTGCTGTTGCGCCGAGCAGGTTCTAGTAAGTTCCTTCAACTGCTTGTTTTGCCAAGTCCGCTCCAGCCAGTGCTTCTTCGTGAACAACCGGCAAGACGAAACTCAGCCGGTTTAGGGCCATCTTACGGCTCCTGAATCAATGTATCCGGTAATTCGTCGGGATTGTCGCCGGAGCGGGCCGGCGTCACTTGTGCCAGCAGAGTCCCGCAGCGAGCCACTGCGTCGCAGAGGGCATCGGCCAATCGTCCTGCCCTGATGCCTTGAATGATGCCGTCGACCATGCCGTCCCATGTATCCTGTGGCACCAGGTCGTTGATGCCCTTGTCTGCCAACACTTGCACTCGCCGTTCCAAGCGCGACACGAGAATGAGAATGCCGGTGCGGCCTTTCGTTCTATGAAGGCCGTGGCGATAGAAGGCCTGCTCGGCGCGGAGCCTGACCTTGTGAGCCATCCGTTCGCGGGACGTGACCACCCGGATCACGGCAGGCAGGGTCCCCAACCAGTGGCCGGCGCCATAGGCAGCGATCACGGCCAACATCAGCCAGCCGGCGTTGCCGGCATGCCAACCCCAAGGCAGCCAGTACACTTCCACCATCAAGAGCGCTGCCAGCGTGACCCAAGCGAGGATGAGCCCGGTCCGATAGCCGGCTTCGCGATAGCGGGCCGACGCCGAGACGATCATCGGCACGATTTCGCCTGTCGTGCCCCGTTCGGCTTCTCGCACCGCCTGGGCGATTCGTTCCCGTTGTTCAGTTGTGAGATCGTTCATCACCAATTCCCTGAGGCTCCTCCACCGCCGAAATCGCCTCCGCCGCCGCTGAACCCGACATCGCCGCCCAGAGACCGGCTACTCCAACTGCCGCCCGAGCCCCATGTCAGATCGCGACTCCATCGGCCTCCTCGTCCACCGCGATTGGCCAGCAGAATCAACCACAGCAAGACCGCCGTCACGCCGGCCGCGAGGAGGCCAAACAGCACGCTTGCGAACTGGGCGACGAAGTAGGCGAGCACGCTCCCCAGCAACGCGCGCGTCCGATGAAGCCCATGACTCAGCACGATGCCGGCCAATGTTCCGACGATGATGCCGATGACGACAAAGTGCAGCGCTGTCGGTTCGCTGCTCGCCCGCACGCGGACCGGCGGCGTCTCCGGCGCAACATAGGTGCCTTCGATCGTGCCGAGGATCGCGTGGACCCCGGCCGAAATGCCGCGCGGCAGGTCCCCGGCGCGAAAACGCGGCACGATTTCGTCGCGAATGATCCGCGCGGCGCGTACGTCCGTGAGCGCGCCTTCGAGGCCGTACCCGACTTCGACACGGACCTTCCGGTCCCTGATGGCGACGATGAGCAGCACGCCGTTGTCGGTGCCTTTTTGTCCGAGCTTCCACCTGGTGGCGACGCGGTGGGAATACTCCTCCAGCGGTTCACCCCCAAGTGAAGGGAGGATCAAGACGGCGACTTGATTACTGGTCTTGGACTCGTGTGCTCGAAGTTCGGTGGCGAGGGAGACCGCTGTGTCCCTCGGCAGGACCTGCGCGAGGTCCACGACTGGACCTGTGAGCGGCGGCACATCGAGTGCCCACACGGAGCTTGTGCACGACAAGACGGCAAGAAAAGCCATGAGCCGTGCCGGCACTCGACCGGCACGGGTCATGATCGAGCACACCATAGCGGCGGGACCTTGGTTAGAACTTCACCTGGGGCGGCTTGGCTACGGCCGTTTCATCGGCCACCGTAAAATTCGGTTTCTCCTCCAAGTGAAGCACATACTTGGCCGTGAGGTTGGTGGGGAAATACCGGACCATCTTGTTGTAGTCGGCGACCTTGTCGATGTACCGCTTGCGGGCCACGGCGATGCGGTTCTCGGTGCCTTCGAGCTGGCTCTGCAGATCACGGAAGTTCTGATCCGCTTTGAGATTTGGATAGTTCTCGGCGATCGCGATGAGCCGACCCAGCGCCGAGGACAGATTCGCCTGCGCCTTCTGGAACTGTTCAAACGCAGCCGGGTCGCGCAGCACCTCCGGGGTCACCTGAATGCCGGTGGCCTGAGCACGCGCTTGCACCACCGCCTCAAGCGTCTCCCTCTCATGCTCGGCGTAGCCCTTGACGGTCGCGACAAGATTCGGAATCAGATCGGCCCTGCGCTGGTATTGATTGATGACCTCGCTCCAAGCCGCTTTGGTATCTTCATCGAGACCCTGGAGGTCGTTGTACCCGCAAGCGGATGCCGTCGCCAACATCATGGCTGCCGCGACTCCGATGACAGTCATTCTCAGCATGGAATCCATCACACCTCCTTGCCTGACGACAAGACCGTCATGCGTCATGATAAGGCCGGTTTCGGATGAGTCAAACTGAAGGCGAACGGCTCGATATTCTAGGAGAGGGTGCCCGCAATGGCAAACCGATCAGACGGCTTGTCGATAGGCGGCGGACTTGGACTGGACGAAGGCAAGCAGGCGCTTGTTCTCTTGAGCCGTCCGCAGAAACTTGAAGGCGATCCCGCGGGCGCTGATCGATCGGACCATCGCCGCCAGTTCAAGCGGCGGATCTCCGTCTTCGATGGAGATTTGGAGATAGAAAATATCGTTCACATGGATCTGAGCTTCACTCTTGATGATGCACCCGCCCATGGAGAGATCCATGACCATCCCCTCCCCGCGGATGCGTCCCCCGGAGAAGGAGAGGAACAGCCTCACTGGAATGCGCATGTGTTCGCGTCGGTCAACGAGGTGGGTGGGGTACCGCTTTCCGAGACGGCAAGCCCAGAAGCGGTTCTGGCAGCCCTGGCACCGAAACGGCGAGACGAAGAAGACCTCAGCAAAACGCTCCACGAAGGACTGACATTGG
>CAZZPI010000181.1:4257-5540 GCA_964655865.1 uncultured Nitrospiraceae bacterium | reverse complement strand
TAGAGTCGCTTCGTGAGGAAGAAATCGAGCTTAATGGTCCCTCGGCTGTTGCGGACCAGCAGTCTTCCCGCATCGTCTCCATAGATGTACCGGCCGAGAATCGTGAGCCGCAATGACTCGCTGCGACCGGTGAATTCACCGATGAGGCTCGCGTTCCGGAGGTGACTGTTGCCCGAGGCTTGGGAATAGCCTGCCTGAAGGCTGCCGGCATAGACCACCGGCGGCTGAATCAGCGGATTCACGGACGCAACCGAGTCGAGGGGAACCGTCATCGTTCCCCGCAAGGGCTCCGCCTTGAGCACCATCGTGCCCGACTCCCCCTCGTCCGCCGTGCCGATCAGCACCGTGCCTTCCTTCAAATGGAATGGAACCGGGTGAGTGACCCTTAATTTGACGACTTCGGACCATTTCACTTTCATGGGGTCAGCGGCTGCAGGACTCTTGAGCTGTAACATGCCGCCCGACATCTCGATGACCTCCCCGTGAATCACGCTGCCGTCTTTTAGGGTGACGACGTCGAGTTTCTCATCTGCTGCACGCAGCGGGGACGCCACCAGGATTGAGACGCACAAACAAAATAACCCGAGGCCGAACAGTCTCATCCGACCTTCTCCCGGATCACGCCGCACGCCGTTCTGCGCCGTGCTCTGGACCCTGTGTAATGTAAGTCGAAATACTGAAGCTGATCGTCCACTCAAAATGCCCCGATTTCTAGCCGATCTTGGCAACCAACGGCAAGGCCATTTTGCGATTCCAAAGAGATTCCTTGCTCGGAGGCGTTGGGCGTGGCAGCGAGCAACGTTAATGCCGGTGTGCAATGACGACGCAAAACGAAAGGAAATTAACGGGTTAGAAATTGACTGCGCGGATGAATCTCTCGGCTGAACACCGTTCCCTGTGGCGATTTAGCGAGGCAGGCGAGCTAATATGCCTCAGGCCGTGGAGATTGAACCGGACACCAGCCGGACCTCGTGCTGAGGGAACGGAATCTCGATGTGTTCGGCGCGGAACCGTTCGATGATCGCATGATTTAACGCGCCCTGAGCGACGGCATAATTTGCCACGGACACCCAAGGCTCGACGGCGAGGACGATTGCAGAGTCCCCCAACGATGAGATGCCAACTATCGGGGCTGGCTCCTTCAGGGCAAAGGGGTGCTGAGCCACTAACTCGCGTGCCAAGGTCAGGGCCCGGTTGAGATCGGTCTTGTAGGAAACGCCGACGGAGAGATGCAGTTGGCGAATCGTGCCATCGGTCCGCATCGAGCGGAGTTCCCTGCCGTC
>CAZZPI010000181.1:0-4247 GCA_964655865.1 uncultured Nitrospiraceae bacterium | reverse complement strand
GCCATGGACAAGGTATGGTCCTCGCCCGTGGACGGCGTCCATCCGCCCAGCCGGGCCATTTCCCCGACGATCTTCCGGTTTGGAATCACGACTCGCGATCGGTCGGGATGCAACAAGGTTGTCGTGAAGATGTCAATCTTCACGACGTCTCCATGGACACCGAGCAGCGAGATGTGTTCGCCGACGCGGTACGGTTTGGTGAAGATGATGGACAACCCCGCCATCACATTGCTGAGGACGCCCTGGAGCGCGAAGCCGATGCCCAGCCCGGCCACGCCGAGACCGGCGATGAGCGGGGCGATCTGGACGCCTAGTTGGTCCAGCGCGGCCAAGAGCGCGAAGGCCAGCACGATCCCGCGCACGAGCCGCACCAGCAGCAGTCGGACGGGCGGCTCCATCTCCTGGCGATCGAGCCATTGCTGTGCAAAGGCTCCGACCCAGCGTGCAAGAACGGCCCCCACCGCCATGATGACGGCGGCGCCCAGCACTTTGAACCCATACTGAATGACGTATTCCTGGACCACATCCATCGCCGGCATGTAGGTCTCCTTAACGACCGAACAGGCCTTTCAACAGCTCTTGCCCCTGCTTCTTCAGATCCTCCGGTTTGCTCGATCCTTTTAGCAAGCCGCCCACCGCTTCTTTCACTTTCTCCTTCACCTGTTCCTGCACCCTGCCGCCGAGGGCCTTGGTGTCTACGCCATACGACGGCGCCTGGGCCGTGCCGGTCACCGTGAGCGGCACGGCAAGACGTCCGCCGGCCATGACGAGTTTGGCGCCGGGGATGGCTCCGGCCAGCTTCTGGCTCAGCCCCTGAGACAAATTTAGGTTGAGCTTGAGATTAAGAGTCTGGTCAAAGCCCACGGTGCCGCCGCCGCTCGCCTGGAAATCATGACTATCCATCAAAAGCCGCTGGACGTGGATGATGCCTTGCTTGATCGCGAGATCCGCCTCGATCGCCGAAAATGCGGTCGCCTTCGCGCTGTCCGTTGAAACGCCCACGGCCTTGAGCGCCGTCAAGATCTCCTGTGTCAGGTTCAGGCCCTCGAGTTTGCCTTCTCTTATGGCCACGTGCCCCGTTCCCTCCAAGGCGTTGGTGAGGTCCGGCATGGTGAACCCCTTGCCCTGCAGCACGAGGTCCGCGTCGGCAGTTCCGCTCACGGAAACCTTGTCGGTTCCCACCGCCTCGAGCGCTGGGCCGAGCTGGAGCCCATGAATCATGACCTTGCCGTTGAAGGGGGGCGCGTTGGCCCCCATCGTCATCCCGGCCTGCGCCTTGGCCTGACCGTTGAACAGTTGGAAGGACAGGTTGGGAACGCGCGCATCGTGATCCTTGAGGTCCATGGTTACCTGAAGCTCTTTGATCTCCACCGGTTTTTTGAGCGGCACGGCGACGGGGAGATCGGCCGTATTGACTGCGGCCGAGGAGACACTGACCTTCGCATGGCCGCCGAGCACCGAGCCTGTGATGTTGATCGTCGAGTTTCCCATTACCACCGCCAGGCCGAGGTGCGTTACGTCTGCAAGCTCCAACGGAGGGGCTCCTTGTTTGAGCGGATACTGAGCTTTGGCCGTGATGTGCAGATTTTTCACTTGCACGGGCTTCTCCAACGGCACGGCTACCGGCAAGTCCGACGTGTTGATCAGCGGAGAAGAGAGGGTCGCGTCCAGATTGCCGCCGACTGCGCTGCCTTTCAGGTTCACGGCGACCTTTCCGGCGCCGAGATCGAAATTGAACTGTTTGATGTCGAGCGTCTGCACCAGAGGTCCGAAGTTCCCGTCCAGCCTGAGCGGGAGATTGAACGGTTGCAGCATTGCGACAAGATGCAGGCTGGGGGTCTCGCCCATGTGGACGGATTGCAGAAGGAACTCCAGGTCGTTGATCATATACTCCGTCGGTGTCGGTGTGGACAGGTCCCGATAGGTCAGTTTGCCTCCTGTGATGGCGACGCGATCGACTGCCAGCAGTGCCAGGGCTTGCAAGGGACTAGCTGACGGTTGCGCGGGAGCCTCCGGCTTCGGAACTTCGGGCTTGGGCGCACCCTTCGGGCCGATCGTGGCGACATTCATCACGCCGGTCTTGTTCTTGATGACGGTGATAACAGGATCGCGCAACTCGATTTCTTCGACCTCCACTTTGCCGGAGAACAGCGGCATCAGCTTCACGCCCACATCCAGCGACGTGAGCGAGGCAAAAGGTCCGGCGGCGAAGGCGGGATCGTCCATGACCGTGAAGCCCGCGATCCGCGCACCGAAACGCGGCCAGATCGTCAGGCGGATATCCTGGAGCTGTATCTTGCGGTCGAGCGCGTCTTCGATGATGGGACGGTATCGGTCCTGATACTTGTTGAGATCGATCAGGAAAGGTAGAGCCAGGACCAGCAGGATGATGAGGACCAGAGCAAGCGCAATACCAAGTAGGACTTTCATCGGAGGCCTCCGTCAACGCGGTGGAGAGTATAGAAACCTCTTCCAGAAGGATCAACGAAAAACGTCGAGGAGCTTAGAAACGGAATCTCGCGTCGTCGACCGGCATTCGGCTCGTCACACCTGCAGTATGTATCTAGAGGCGTGGGGGGCCGAGTGGAGCCTTGACAAGCGGGTACCATGATTTAACAATTTCTTGCCTGAAGCCCCCCGAGGAGGCACAACCGGCGGCGCCTCCACCATGTGGATCCGGAAGAGGTTCGTGGCCTGGCCTCTTTCCGTTGTCATTGAACAGCGCGAGAGGCTGCGTCACCGCGAGGAGCACCTTGCGCATCGCGACCAAGGTGGACGTGGCCGATCGCGAATATTATTTAGAGAGGCGGTGATCCGGCCGACGCTCAAGGAGCCGTGGTGGAGTTGAGGGGGCCGCTCACACTCCAGTTGCGCCGTGCCAAGCGCACGGTCGCCGTGGAAGTTGAAGAGGCGAGTGGGGGCTTGCATGTCGAGGTACGTCCATGAGAATGCGTGATGTGTGGCTCGTGACGTGTGACGGATAGCGTTCGGCGTCCGCAGCGGGGTAACGTCGAGCTTCCCGATGCGCAATCAGGAGATCGCGGATTTCACCGTACCGGCACTCTGATCCCACGTCAAAATCGTTTGTGGCCATAAGCGGTCACTCACCGTGCATATGGAGGGGCGTTGCCGGGTTTCCACTTGATACTGCAGCCGATGCTGGGCTTTTGGTTGGAGTCTACCGGCTTGCCGGTCAACGCCGCATCGATCGCTGCGCGAAGTTCTCTACCCGTCACGGGGGCACGATGGCTCGGTCGGCTTTCATCGAGCTGCCCTCGATAGACTAACCGTCGCTCTGCGTCAAATAGGTAGAAGTCCGGGGTGCACACGGCCCTGTAAGCCTTCGCGACTTCCTGGGTTTCGTCGAAACAAAATGGGAAGGTGAAACCCAGCCGCTGGGCCATCTCTTTGAGCCGCTCCGGGGCGTCATCCGGATACTGCGCCGGATCGTTGCTGCTGATCGCCACTATGCCCAGCCCTGTCCCGTGGTAGTCCCGTCCGATCCGGGCGAGCTCATCTTCGACATGCCGGACATAGGGGCAGTGGCGGCAGATAAACATCAGCAGCACAGCGGTCTTATCGGTAAACGAGTCGAACGAAAAGGTTTGCCCATTCACCACGTCGCGCAACGCGAATGAGGGAGCGGGCGTTCCGAGCGGGAGCATGACCGAAGCTACTGCCATAGGTCCTCAGGCTGTGAGAGAGCCAGTCGGCGGCTGTCTTGTCGCTTTCGAATTCGCCAGCCGAGCTTCGTAGCGGCGATAGCGGAGCCTCGTCGACAGACTTCAACCCATTGGCCCGTGTCGGAGGTCACACCAAATCCTTCGGTCCACTGTATGAGATTCCTTCCGTGTGATTCAAGAACGAATCAAGCAGGCTGGGGACCAGTTCGATGCGTCGTCAAAAGGCCGTATCAACCACGAGCACGGCGACGGCGCCAAGCTCGCTCGCAGGATTGTCGCAAAGGCTTTGCACCGGCCAGACGGCCCTTTTTCTGGATCACGCAGAAAGGGAAGTTGAGCCGCGCTCTTACTCCAGGGTGCGATGCGCTTGCCTTGCCGCTCAGCAGGGTGCGTGCTAAGATGCCAACTCTTTGTCGATGCCGATGACGACGGTGCGGAGAGGTGCGAGAGTGGACGAATCGGCGTGCCTGGAGAGCACGAGTCCTGGCAACGGGACCGTGGGTTCGAATCCCACCCTCTCCGCCAAACACAGCTTGCTCGATCCGAAGCCTCGCGATTGAGGCG
>CAZZPI010000180.1:0-5563 GCA_964655865.1 uncultured Nitrospiraceae bacterium | reverse complement strand
TGTTTCACGAGACAGAATGAACGGCGAAGACGCGTGCCGAACAGCATTTCACGTGCAGGCTCTTTCTCACTGACGCAGGACCCTGCACTGAGAACTCGGCGCTTCGGAGCGGGTGGGCGGCTCGCAGGGTTTAGGCGGATGATCAGGTCGAAACTGACACCGTTTTCTCAGCAGCATGAGTGGCGCCTCTATCGTGTCGCACTGCGCCGACTGCTTGCCAACGCATGGCTGACGGATTTGTTGCGGGCTGCTCTCGATTGGCTGCGGAATCGGGCCGGAGGCAGACCGAACTCTCGTTTGAAGGCGCGGTTAAAGGAAGGCTCCGACTCATAGCCCACCTCAGCGGCGATCTGCATCACACTCCGGCTCGAAGATGTGAGCATTTGCGCGCCAAGCTGAAGCCGCCAGCCGGTGAGATAGGCAATAGGGGTCTCCGAGAGATAGCGCCGGAACCGCTCAGCCAGGACAGAACGTGAACTGCCGACCTCTTTCGCAAGTGAAGCAATCGTCCAAGGATGGGCGGGCTGGCGATGCAGCAGGGCCAAGGCTTTCCCGACTTCCGGGTCGCGGACGCCGGCCAGCCACCCGGTTTGTTCCTGAGGCAGCAGCGCGATGTAGCGTCGCAGCGTTTCGACGAACAAGGCTTCGGACAACTTGGCGAGCACGGCCTCACCACCGGGCCTGGAGGCATCCACGGTATCCACCGAATACCGGAGGGAGTTTTCCAGCCATTGACCTGCCGTCGTCGCGAATATGAACCTTCAGTATTGGCGGCAGTCCACCAAGGAGCACCCGGCTCAATTGCGGTTCACAGGTCGTGTAGCCGCAGATGAATTTGGTGATCTCCCCACCTCCGCCCATGCGGGCGACCTTGAGACCTTGCGAGAGAACTTGTCGTACCTGTTCCGCATGGTCCATCGGCTTGATGAACGGTCCGTTTCTCATGGCATGTGGATCGCCATGCGGAATGATGAGGATGTCCCCTGCCTTTAGAGGGGGTAACCGATCATCCCCCTCGACATGCATCCGCCGATCGATCTGGCGGAGGATTTCGCGCCCTTCGGTCAGCAGATGAAAGATGATGACATGCCTAGAGCCGGCTGAAAGATATGGAGCGAGAGTGGGAGAAGCGGGTGAGCAAAAGCACCAGGGCGCGGAAAACTCGGCGTTGTAAAACATGGCGCCGCCGAGCTTAACGGCCTTGAGGACTTCGGAGAGGACATCCAAGCGGGCTCCACACGGTACGCACGGACCTTTGGCAAAGTGTGCAGGACGGCCGGGCAAGTATAGTGCGGGCTAACAAGTCCCTGTCAAGAGAACCAGACTCTCGGATACGACCCTCCCTCAAGAATCCCCCTATAGTGCGACGCGTGGATACAGCGGCGCGCTGAACCGCTCACCGGTCCGCTCAGACACAAAGGAAGTGATCGGCATTCGAGCGTGACCGTCCAGATGCGGAAAGGCCGGCAAGTTCTCGTTCACCAACCACCCACCAATTCATAAAGGAGGCCGTCATGTACGACATAAAGAATCTCCAGGAGATGAAGACTCTAGGGGTCCATGCGTCCAAGGCCATGCAAGCCTTTGTGGCCTTCGACCAGGCTCACTTGGCTGAAGGAGCGATTCCAAGAAAGTACAAAGAGCTGATGGCCATTGCGGTCGCGTTCACGACCCAGTGCCCCTATTGCATCGAGCTCCACACAGACAAGGCGCGGGGGACTGGCGCATCCGATGCGGAGATCGCCGAAACCGTGCTCATCGCGGCAGCGTTGCGCGCAGGTGGCGCCGTCGCCCACGGCACGCATGCCATGAAGGGAACATGAAGGGAGCAGCATGAGAGCCCAATCGCATTTCTACGAGGATGTCATTTTCATTTAACTAAGGAGATCGTCATGAAAAACCATACGGGCAGACTTATGAACGCGGCGCAGTCGGTTGTTGTTTTCGCGATGGGGCTGACCTTGATGAGTTGCGCAGAAGGCACCAACGATTCGGCTCTCGCGCAGGGTGCGGGGAGGCCCTTTACCGCGCCGACCGTGTTCCAGGCGGCGGGGCCGGACCTCGCCTCCATTCAAAACACGGTCGATCAGTATCGAGCTGCGCTCGGCGCGACGAACAACGCCAATAGTGCTGGTCCACTCCCCGACGGTCGCCGCGAGATCAACTGGGACGGCAGCGGCTCCACTGCAACCGCCATTGCGGGAAAGCCGTTCAACGGCTTTCTCGTCACGCGCGGCGCCCTCTTCACCACCACGGGGACGGGCTTTGTGCAAGCGCCAGTTGCCGGCCTGACGACGACCTTTAACAACCCAACCTACGAAACCGTCTTCCAGGCGTTCAGCTCCCAGCGGCTCTTCAGCCCGATCAATAGCACCGTCACCAAAACGCTATTCTTCGTACCCGGTCCCGGTGCCGACACCAAACCGGCGACCACCCGAGGGTTCGGCGCGGTCTTCACCGACGTCGATCAGCCGAATGGAAGTAGCCCTGATCACATCAATGGGAATCGCCCAGCCAGCACGCGCATCGAGTATCTCGATGCCACCGGGTTGCCGATCTATACCAGTTCGGTCCCAGCCTCGCCAGGCGACAAGAGCGTGTCCTTCCTCGGCATCGTCTTTACCGACGCGCGCATCGCCAAGGTACGGATCACGAGCGGCGACACGGCCCCGGGGGCCGAATGATGATGGGACTCATGACATCGTCATGGCGGAGAGGCGGAAACAGTTTCTGGAACCGCTTTCTTCCTTACTTCATTGCGACTCCCTCTGCGAGTCGACCATGCGAGTCAGATACTTCAGCCGCGCGCGGGGCATATTGAGAAACCGCTCTTCCGCGTTCCAGCCGTAACGGTTCTTTTCCCCCGCCTCGAGGATCGCTTCATATAAGGCTTTGGCCTTGGGAAGATCCTGAGGCAGCCCGTACCGACCTTTTTCGTACGCCAAGCCCAAGGCGAGCATAGCTTTCGGGTGCTTGCCTGCGGCCGCCTGCTCCAGTAACTCCACGACCCGGCGATGGTCTTGTTGCACAAAGCTGGTTCCACGTTCGTAGTACTTCACCAACTCAAATTGGGCTTCATGATGGCCCTGGAATGCGGCCTTATTCCACCATTCGACGGCTTCCCGGTGCGCGTCCATCGAGTAGGACTCGAACAGTTGCTTGCCGAACTGATACTGCGCTTCTCCATCACCCGCTTGCGCTCTTGCGCGCAACTCCTCCATGGGTTGATACGTGACGCCGACGCGGCCCATGCGCCTGGTGACGTCCTGAAGCGCCGACTCCCAATACTGCGCCTTACGCGGATCGGGGGCCACTTCGTAGCGGCCGTCCCGGTAGGCGGCCACTAAGACCTCGAACTGGGCTTTGGCTTTCAGGAAATCCACCTGATACCCATACTGCCCGTTCACGTGCGCCTCGGCCACGTACTCCAACGCAGGCACATGGTTCTTCTCCACCGCCCGATCCCACCACTTCCGGCCTTTTTCGAGATCCTTTTGAACGCCCTTCCGCCCGAACATATACATGCTTCCGAGGTTGAACTGGATCTCCACGTCCCCCTGTTCCGCCGCCCGCTCAAGCAAGGTGAGCGCCTGCTCTTGGTCCTCTCGGCTTGGACTCTCTGACTCCAGGAGCCTGTTTCCCAACTCGATCTGTGCTTCCGGCACACCACGTTCCACATCGCGTTGCAAGACCGTGCTGGCCGTTGCCCGTTGCCGATACTCTGCCGCCGTCTGCCGATCGCCTTCAGATCCTTCCAGCCCCCGATCTGCGCTCTTGGCAATCGCTCCCCATAACTCACCGGCTCTCCGGGGATTGACTGGAAACCCCTCGGCACCCTTTTCATATCGCCACGCGAGTTCTTTCATCGCTGAGGTGTTCCCTCGCGCGGCCGCGCGCTCCCACCAGTCCCTGGCCTTCACGCGATCTCTGGCTACGGTCTCTCCGTAGATGCCACCACTTTCTTTGCCGTTCCAATAATACTGACCTACTTCGAACTGCGCCTGGGGATGATCATGGTTCGCAGCCTTCGTCAACCAGACAAACGCTTCCTTCTTTCTCTCGGCAGTGTCTGCCCGGTGTCGTAACAGAATGAACAGTTCGAATGGGGCGCTGGGGTCTCCCGCTTCTGCGAGCACACGCCACCACTTCATTTTTGTTTCCGGGTTTCGCGTGAGTTGCAACAACTCCCGAATCGCACCCATGTGGCCCTGCGCGGCAGCTCGCTCATACCAGGTTTCGGCGCCGACGTCAGACTGTACCTTCGGAAGCCTTCCCGTAAGCGCCCGGGCCAGACACACCTGCGCCCAGGCCTGACCGGCATGGGCGCGCGGCTCACAGATCATCCAGGCCCGATTGGTGTAGACGGACAGCAAGAGGATCATGAGAACCGTGACCACCACACACCCTGCCATGACGCGTGTTCCAGGAACCAGCCATGTCGAATAACGGGGCTGCAGGAGGGACAATCCGCCCAGGGTGTGTTGAGCCAGCACCAACACGGTCAGGACCACCATGAGGGCTGCGGCATACCCCATGCGCACGGCCGTGGGCAATTGAAACTGCATCAACAGATCGGTGAGGTTGAGAAAAGACGTGTGGCTTCCCCCAGCAACGGTGTACACGGGCGCCAGTGTCATCAGAAGAAGGGCCACCACCACAGTGACCAAAATGACCGTCCGCCGGGAGTTCTGTTGAATGAGACAGCTCCATTTGGACAGGAACCCGGCAATCCAGTAATACACGGCGCCAAAGAACAACGCAGGACCAGACAGCCAGATCCCCATGAACAAACTTTGACGATCCCCCCTCAACAGGCTGGCGAGACCGCCGGCAACGAGCGCAGCCGTCGGAACTAGGCCGACAATCATGATCAAGTAAAAAGGAGTTGGGATGGTATGAAGAAACGTCAAGAACAAGAGCCACTTGGCAGCCACCCGGCCTGGCCTGCGACCGACAAGCTCCGAATCAGGATTCGAAGTCATCTTTAACGTATTCATGGTCCCAAACCGAGTTTACAACACACTCGCGAAATTGTCGTTCTATGCGGATTCGCCAGACCCCCACTCCCCGCTCGTCGCGGAGCGCAACCACAGTAACCACGGAGAAAAGGAAAAGGTGTCGGTCTGAGTTCAGTCACGCGCCCGAGCGCCGGCTGCGGCGGGATTGCCATTGCAGCGCCTGCACCTCCGCGGCGGCTCGCAACCCGCTTTCGACCGCGCCGTTCATGTATCCTTGCCAGCGCAGGCTGGTGTGCTCGCCGGCAAACACGATCTGCCCATGGGGCCTGGCCAGCCACGTCCGGAGTTCCGGGTCGTAGGCAGGATCAAAATAGGCATAGCCGCCCCGTGCCCAGGGATCCTCTTCCCAGCAGACCTGTCGGAAAGCCAACACCGAAGTCTGGGTCGCGCCGAGCCACCCCAAAGCATTTACAAGACCGACGACCCCGTGCTCGGCCATAAGTTTCCGCGTGTCCATGCTGACCGATCCGCCGGCCAGCAGCGTCAGGATGCCTGCCCGCCCGCGCTGCTCCTCGTTTGCATCCCAGACCGCGCCGATCGGCAGA